>JACPZJ010000188.1 GCA_016195585.1 Nitrospirota bacterium
GGCGACGGAATATTAAAACAGATAAGGTTGAGCCAGTATACACAAAAGGATGCAAGGGTTGTGCTTGACTTAGGCAATATTGATGATTACAGGTTATACACCCTTCCAGAACCACACAGACTGGTCATTGAGGTTTATGGCGCAAAGTATAAACCTCAAAATAATCAGGAAGATATTCAGGATAAAAAAGGAAATGTAAAAGAAAAAGGCATACCTTTAACACAACAGCTCGGCATGGCGGGAAGCTCAATAGTAAAAACTATTGTCTTAGACCCGGGGCACGGAGGTAAAGACCCGGGGGCAATTGGCAAAAACGGGTTGATGGAAAAGGATGTAACGCTGGATATAGCTAAGAGGCTTAAAAAAATTTTAGCAGAAAAGGCAAATAAAAAGGTATATCTTACAAGAGAGGATGATACATATATCGGTCTTAACCAGAGGCCGGCAATTGCAAGGGGAAAGGGCGCTGACCTTTTTATATCAATCCATGTAAATTCCAACACTAAAAGAAGCTCGCGAGGCATTGAAACATATACATTAAATTTCTCATCAGATAAATTGGCGCAGAAGACTGCTGCAAGAGAGAACATGGCATCAGAAAAGTCTATAGGTGATTTAGAAAAAATAATACGCGATCTATTGGTAGATAGCAATAGAGAAATATCACTTGGACTTGCCCACTCTGTTCAGAATCAATTAATTAAAACATTAAAGGCAGATTATTCAAGGATAGAAAACCTCGGCGTGAAAGGAGCGCCATTTCTTGTCCTTATTGGTTCAAAGGTGCCGAGCATACTTGCAGAGGTGTCATTTATAAGCAACCCTGATGAAGAAAAGAGGCTGAGAACGCCAGAATACAGGCAGAAGATTGCAGAGGGGCTTTATGAAGGCATAAAGCAATATATATCTTCTTCCACAATAGTGGCATCAAAATAAGTTGGCTGACTTTAAAAACATAAAACTCATAATTGAATATGACGGCACTGGTTATCACGGCTGGCAGCATCAGCCGAGACACATAAGCATCCAGCAGGCCATCAAAGAAAAGATAGAGATAATAGCAAAAAAAAAGATAAATCTGATTGGCGCAAGCAGGACAGATGCAGGCGTTCATGCCATTGCACAGGCTGCAAATTTCAGGACAAGAAGCAGGATGAATGAAGGAGAATGGCAAAGGGCATTAAACAGCCTTTTGCCGCCTGATATTGTAATCAAGAAGGTAGATATTGTCCCGCCTGATTTTCATGCACGTTTCAGCGCCAAAGGAAAGATATATAAATACCTCATCCTCAATCAGCCTGTCCCTTCTGCTCTATACAGAAACCATGCATGGCATATCCCATATCCTTTAAAAGTAAATGAAATGAGAAAGGCTGCAAAATCCCTTATCGGCAGGCACGATTTTTCTTCATTCAGGGCATCCTCATGCTCTGCTGACAATCCTGTAAGGACAATTAAAAAACTCACAATTACAAAGAAAAATGGCTTTATAAAATTCATAATTGAGGCAGATGCCTTTCTCCATCACATGGTGAGAAACATTGTTGGCACATTAGTGGAGGTTGGAATTGGGAAACTTCCGCCTGATGCAATAAAAACAATCCTCCGTGCCCGTGACAGAAAAAAGGCAGGCCGCACCGCCCCACCGCAGGGACTCTTTCTTGTTAAGGTTATTTACAAATAATAGAGAATAAGTTATATTAAAAGGGAATGAAGACCATTGATAGATATATAATCAAGGAAATCTTTTCTCCCTTTATCCTATCCCTTTCTGTGTTTACCTTTGTCCTCTTTATGAATCAGATATTGCGACTAACCGACCTCTTAATAAATAAAGGGATATCACTTCTTATAATCCTTAAACTAATCGTCTATGTCCTCCCATCATTTTTAGTCCTGACAATACCCATGTCAATCCTGACTGCCACCATTCTGGCCTTCAGCCGGCTTTCAGTTGATGGAGAGCTTACTGCCTTAAAGGCAGGCGGCATAAGCCTGTACAGAATGATTGTGCCTGTTGCAATATATTCAATAATCACAGGCATTATCACAGCATATCTTATGGCAGCGGCAATGCCCATCGGCAATTTTGCCTTTAAGAATCTGCTTTATAATATCATAAAGACAAAGGCATCACTGGGGATTGAAGAAGGGATATTTAATGATACCTTTGACAACCTTATGATATATGTAAAGGAGATACCTGCGCCTGAAGAGTTCAGGGGGGTATTCATATCAGATTTAAGAGATCCAAAAGAGCCTAATCTGATTATTGCAAGAGAGGGCTCAATTATCACTGATGAGAATCAAAAGAAGATAATCCTCAGGCTGAGGGGAGGAAGCCTGCACAGGGGAATAAAGAGTGATGATGCCTATCAAAAGGTGGAATTTGCAAACTATGACCTCCATCTTGATATTGCAATTAAGGAAAGCACGATCACTAAGGGCAGGAGGGAGATGACAATAGGCGAGCTGCAGGATGCGATAGAGAAGACAAAAAAAGAGAACAAAAGTTATAATGTCCTTTTGATGGAGATAAACAAGAAATTTTCTATTCCCTTTGCATGCCTCTTGATGGGCATTATTGGCGCACCCCTTGGAGCGGCCTCAAGACGTTCTGGCAAGTCTGCAGGTTTTGCAATCGCAATAGGAATAACCCTTTTATATTATCTGATAAATATGTTTGGGGATTATCTCGGCAAAAAGGATTTAATACATGCCTTCTTTGCTATATGGCTGCCAAATATATTTTTTACATTTTTCGGCATATTCCTGCTTGTCAAAACAGCCAAAGAGTCTCCATTTAAAACTGTAAAAATTATTGCAGATGTTTATTATTATATCAGCAGTAAATTCAAAAAGGGTAAAAGGAAGAGATGATCTTATCTAAATATATCATAAGCTCCTTTTTAAGGGTTCTGGGCCTCTGTATAAGCGGCATTATCATGTTATATATGATTATTGAGTTTGTTGAGAATCTTGACTACTTCATTGAACATAAGGCCTCCCTTAGATATGCAATAGAATACTTTCTTCTAAAACTCCCGATGATAATCTTCCAGACTACGCCTATTACAATCCTCTTATCAACCCTTCTCACCCTCGGTGTTTTATCAAGGAATAATGAGATTACTGCAATGAAGTCCTGCGGCATAAGCATATACAAGATCACCGCGCCATTGCTTATATTAACCTTCCTGATAAGCATCTTTATACTTATAGGAAATGAAACAATAGTGCCCTATGCAACTCAAAAGTTTTATCATGTAAAATATGCGGTTATAGAAAAGAAACCTCCCCAGTTTTTTTTCAAACAGGACAGGGTCTGGTTTAAAGGCAGCGATAATACTATATTCAATATCAAGTTGCTTGATATAAAAAATAGTCAGGTAAAAGGCATCTCTGTCTATAGATTTGATTCTGACTTTAATTTGATTGAACGAATTGATGCAAAGGAGATGGTATATGAAAACAATGGCTGGTATCTTATTGAAGGGATGGGTAGGA
>JACPZJ010000189.1 GCA_016195585.1 Nitrospirota bacterium
CCAGGAAAAAGAAGGGTACAAGGGGTCAAGGGTTCCAGTGAACAAGTGAAGGAAAAACTCAATATCTTGAACCCTTGAACCCACGAATCCTTGAACCCTGTAGTTTAAAAACCCTTGAATCCTCGAACCCTTACAAAAACAGAACTATTTATGAAAAAAACAGGTCTTTTCATAACCTTTGAAGGCATAGAGGGATGCGGCAAGACAACACAGTTGAATCTGCTTTCAGGCTATCTTAAAAAGAATGGTTTTGATGTTATAATGACAAGGGAGCCCGGCGGCACAAAAATAGGAGAAAAGATAAGGGCTATTCTCCTAAACCCTGATAATAAAAGAATGGCTATGGAGGCTGAGCTGCTCCTTTACGGCGCAAGCAGGATGCAGCATGTTAAGGAATTGATTGAACCTGCAATAAAGGCAGGAAAGATCGTCCTGTGTGATAGATACGCTGACTACAGAAAGGGCGGCAATGACCGCATTGAAAAGGAAAAGATAGCATTTCATAAAAGGGTGAGAAAGGGGTACCTGTCGCTTGCCAAATCAGACAAAAAAAGAATAAGGATTATAAAGGCAGATAGGGGTATTGATGAGATTCATAAGGAGATTAAGGATATTATAATAAAAAAATTAAGAAGGCTAAATTATGACATTTAAGGATATAATAGGCCACAACAAGACAATTGACTACTTAAAAAAAGCGATTAAGAGGAACGAGCTTGCCTCAGCATATCTCTTTTGGGGAAGCGAGTCTATCGGCAAGAAGGCCGCTGCAATTGCCTTTGCAAGGGCTGTAAACTGCCTTTCAAGCGACAATGCTGATGCCTGCGGCGCCTGCTTATCCTGCAGCAAGATTGAGAAAGGGATGCACCCTGATGTAAGGATTATTGCGCCTGAGGGCGAGACAGCAGAGGGAAAAAAGAGCAAGGTGATAAAGATTGAGCAGATAAGGGCTATTCAGAATGAAATGGCCTATCCGCCTTTTGAAGGCAAAAAAAGGGTCTTTATTATAGACAATGCAGACCGGATGAACACAGAGGCGGCAAACTCACTTTTAAAGACACTGGAGGAGCCCGCAAGGGATTCAATAATAATACTTGTGACATCAAGGCCGAGTTATCTCCTTCATACTATAATCTCACGCTGTCAGGGGATAAGGTTCTCCTCGCTTTCGGCAGAGACAGTCAAAAGAGTCCTTATGGAAAATGGAAGGGGTGAGGATGATGCAAGCCTGATAGCAGCCATTACACAGGGGAAAATTGGTTCAGCCCTGAATACTGACCCTGCTTTTATAAAAGAAAAGCGGGATGGATACTTCCATATACTTTCTAATGCATTATACAGAGGCGCTGATGAACTATTTTTATCAACAGAAAGGTATGCCAAAGACAGCGGGGATGCAGAAGATTTGTTTGAATGGCTTTATTTATGGCTCAGGGACATAATTATAT
Organism: Nitrospirota bacterium; assembly: GCA_016195585.1. GTDB lineage: Bacteria > Nitrospirota > CAKKRA01 > 9FT-COMBO-42-15 > 9FT-COMBO-42-15 > JACPZJ01. The sequence continues at coordinate 1,449 of JACPZJ010000189.1, forward strand.
TTAAAGAGACAGGTGAGGAGAGATATATCATTAACTCGGACAAATTGACTGAGATAAAAAAATGGTCGGGCACAGATACGACTGCTCTCCTTGATATTACAAGGTCAATCACAGATATACAAAGGGCCTTCACAAGAAACATAAATAAGGAATTTGCACTTGAGAAGGTCTTGATGGAGGTTAAAGAGGTAATGTATAAATGATGAAGATAATAGGCGTAAAGTTCAGGGAAAAGGGAAAGATATATCATTTTGATCCAGCAGATCTGGAGCTAAGATTAGGGGATGAGGTAGTGGTAGAGACAGAGAGGGGCATCGGATATGCAAGGGTCTATACCATACCCATTATCCATCAGATTCCAACTGGCAAGCAATTGAAGAAGGTCTTGAAGAAGGCATCAGAAGAAGACCTTGCAGTAATACAGAGGAATAAGGAAAAGGAAGAGGAGGCATTCAGATTCTGCCTTGAAAAGATAAAGGAGAAGGATCTCCAGATGAAGCTTGTTGATGTGGAGTGTCTGCAGGATGGCAGCAAGGTAATCTTTTACTTTACAGCAGACGGCCGCATTGATTTCAGGGAGTTGGTAAAGGATATTGCATCCAAATACAAGACAAGGATAGAGATGCGCCAGATCGGCGTCCGTGACGAGGCAAGGATGATTAGTGGATATAGCACATGCGGCAGACCCCTCTGCTGCTCTACATTCCTAAGGGGATTTGAGCCTGTCTCAATAAAGATGGCAAAGAACCAGTCTATGACCTTGAATCCGGCAAAGATCTCAGGGGTATGCGGCAGGCTGATGTGCTGCATAGGATTTGAAATGGAGGATAAGGGGTCAGGCAGGCATCCATGCGCAAGAAAAGAGAAGATAACAGCAGAAGCAGAAACAGAGGCTGTTTTACAGGAGGAAGGGCTTGCCGGGCCGCTTGAGGAATTGAAAGATACGGAGGCCGATGCACTGCCGGCAGTGGATGAAGAAATAAAAACGGCGCCTCCTAAAAAAATATCAGCCGCACCCGAAGGGGCAGTAACAAGGCCAGAAGCGCCGCCCCCACAGCAGCAGCAGAAACAGGAATCACAGGAGGAAAAGAGGAAAAGGCGGAGGCGGAGAAGAAAACACAGGCATTAATAATCCTTCACCTCCCCTTACTAAAGGTAACAGTTTAGTCATTCTAAAGAATGCCTAAACTTCAATGCAAAATGAAAATTTCAAAATGTAAATTGCAAATTTGTAAGTATGTCATTCCTGCATGTATCTGGCAGGAATCCATGGTTCGGCAGGCTCACCATGCATTCTGAGCTTGTCGAAGGACTGGATTCCCGCTCAAAAACGCTGCGGGAATGACCTTATTTTCACCTTGCATTTTTCACTTTGCACTTTGCAATTTTCAATGATGTTTAGCGGTTCTTTTAGAATTGCTAAACAGTTACTACTAAAGGGAGGGTGGATGGGGTTAGAGGCTACGATGACGCAAAAAAAGTTTTACATAACTACACCCATATATTATGTTAATGATGTCCCTCATATAGGACATGCATATACAACTGTTGCTGCTGATGTCATCAGCAGATATAAAAGACTAAAGGGCTTTGATGTATTATTTTTAACAGGCACAGATGAACATGGCCAAAAGGTTGAAAAGACAGCTTTAAGCAATAATGAAACCCCAAAGGCGCTTGCAGACAGGGTTGTGTTACGCTTTAAGAAGCTGTGGGAGAAATTGAATATATCCAATGATGATTTTATACGGACAACAGAGGAGAGGCATAAAAGGGCAGTTGCTGAACTCTTTAAAATTGTGCAGGAGAAGGGCGACATCTATAAAGGGATGTATGAGGACTGGTACTGCACACCCTGCGAAACCTTTTTTACTGAACTGCAATTAGTCAATGGCAAATGCCCTGACTGCGGAAGGCCTGTTGAAAAACTAAAAGAGGAGAGCTACTTTTTTAAGATGTCAAAATATCAGGAGGCCCTTATTAAATTTTATGAGGAGAACCCTGATTTTATCCAGCCAGCAACAAGAAGGAATGAAATTATAAGCTTTGTTAAAGGCGGTTTAAAAGACCTATCCATAAGCAGGACAAGTTTTAAATGGGGCATACCTGTTCCGGGGGATGAAAGGCATGTTATATATGTCTGGTTTGATGCCTTAACAAATTATCTCACTGCTGCTGGTTTTCCAGACAATAAAGAAAGATTCAATAAATACTGGCCTGCTGACCTGCATATAATAGGCAAGGACATTCTAAGATTCCATGCTGTATACTGGCCGACATTTTTAATGTCTGCCGGGCTGCCTCTTCCAAAAAAAGTTTTTGGCCATGGATGGTGGACTGTGGAAGGCGAGAAGATGTCAAAGTCTAAAGGGAATGTGGTTGACCCGTATAAGATGGTGGATGAATTTGGCGCTGATGCATTCAGATATTTTTTATTAAGAGAGGTGCCATTTGGCCTTGATGGAGACTTTTCAAAGAATGCATTAACACAACGTTTTAACAGCGACCTTGCAAATGACCTCGGCAATCTTTTATCAAGAATCATTACAATGGTGTTTAAGTTCTTTAATGATGCAATACCCTCACCTTATCCTGATATAAAGATAGAATTAAAAGAGAACCCAATAAAAAAATCTGAAGA
>JACPZJ010000190.1 GCA_016195585.1 Nitrospirota bacterium
GATGAAAAGACGGATTTCTGAAAAATCTAAAAAAAACATTCTTGCTGCAGCTCGTGAGGTATTTTCTGAAAAGGGCTACTCTAAAACAACTATTAAAGAAGTTGCCAAACTATCTAAGATAAGTGTCGGCGGGATTTATCTTTATTATAAAAATAAGGAAGAGCTTTACACTGAACTTACAGGTGAACAGATGAAGGAATTCCTTAAGCATACTGAGGAGCTTAGAAACAAGCAACCCCTTACAGCATTAAAGTCCTTAATAGAAGACTATCTTGATTATGCCATAAAGTGGACAAGGCTTGTCTCAATGAATATCAAGGAGCACGACCTTAAATTAAAAAAACCTCTCAAGAAAGAATTTTTAGCCGCACAGAGATGCCTCCTTTCAGATATTCTCACAAATGGAATAAAGAAAGGTATATTCAGAGATATCAACTGCAACGAAACAGCAGATGTAATATTATTCAGCCTCAGAGGGATGATTCTTGCATATATTTCAGGAGATATCAAAACGCCGAGGAAGCAAGGAGATATTTTTTATAAATTAATACTGAATGGAATAAAGAGGAAGGATAAATGATAAGATTAAGGCTTGCTAAGGAGGCTTATATGCAAAGATTCTCTTTAGCTGTATTGTTAATACTTTTAATACCTTTTAAAGTTAATGCTGAGGAGGTTGTTAAGAAAGATGAACTGCTTAATCTTGACCAATGTATTGAAATTGCCATAAAAAGACATCCCGATATATCTGCTGCGGTCAATACAGTGGGTATAAGCCAAAGCAGAGTCGGCCAGGCTAAGGCCGGTTATTATCCGCAGATAGAATGGTCGTCGGGCTACAGAAGATATTTCTTGAGATTCAGCAGGCATATCTGAATCCGCAGGAGTCAGCCGAGAGGATCAGTGTTGCTGAAATCACCGTAAAACAGGCAGAGGAAAATCTTGATTTAGCAAAGGGCAGATATGAAGTTGGTCTGGGGAATTCAGTTGAGCTTACAGATGCAATGGTGACCTACACCAACGCAAAGACAGCGTATAACCAGGCATTGTATGATTATAAAATTGCAGAGGCAAGCCTTTTGAAGGGAATGGGAGATAAATAATGAAAAAAATTATAATTGGCATTTTAGTTATCGTAGTCATTGTTGTGGCTGCCTTTATATTGATGTGGAGCAAAAATAGTGAGCCAAAATTCAGAACTGAAAAAGTAGTCAGAGGTGATATTGTGTCAACTGTCACAGCAACAGGCACAATGAATGCAGTGACAACAGTGCTTGTAGGAACTCAGGCCTCAGGGACAATAAAAAATATCTATGTTGATTTTAATTTTCCTGTAAAAAGGGGGCAGTTACTGGCGCAGATAGACCCTGCCACATTTGAAGCACAGGTAGAGCAGGCAAAGGCTAATCTGCTTGTAGCAAAGGCAAATCTTGAAAAGGCAGAGGCATCCCTTGTGGATGCAAAGAGGACAATGGACAGAAACCGGGAGCTCTTTTCAAGGAACCTCAGCGCACGAAGCGATCTGGACACCGCCGAGACAAATTATGATTTGGCAAAGACGCAGGTGAATGCAGCAAAAGCCCAGATTGCCCAGTCAGAGGCGGCATTAAAGGTTGCAGAGACAAACCTCAGATATACGCGAATACTCTCTCCTGTGGATGGAATTGTTGTTTCAAGGAATGTGGATGTTGGCCAGACTGTTGCAGCAAGTTTCCAGACCCCGACATTGTTTACCATTGCCCAGGATTTAACAAAGATGCAGATAGATACCAATGTGGATGAGGCAGACATAGGCAATATAAAGGTCGGCTATGATGTTGAATTTACCGTTGATGCCTATCCTGAGCTTACATTTAAAGGCAAAGTATCGCAGATAAGGATCGCGCCAATCAATGTTCAGAACGTGGTTACCTATGATGTAGTGGTTAGAGTGGATAACCATGATCTAAAGCTCAACCCTGGCATGACAGCGAATGTATCCATAATAGTGGCAAGCAAGAAGGATGTCCTGAAGGTGCCCAATGCTGCGTTGAGATTCACCCCTGCTGAGAAAGGTATTGCTAAGACAGAGAAAAAAGGCTCCGGAGTCTGGCTAATAGAAAATAGCAAACCTAAATTTATAAAGCTGACAACAGGCATGAGTGACGGGAATTATACTGAGTTCATTTCCGGCAATATAAAGGAAGGAGACGAGGTAATAGTGGAGTCCTTGTCAAAGAGCAAGACGCAGCCGCAGCAAGGGCCGAGGTTTTTCTAACGATGGCGCTTATAGAGGCAAAAGAGATAAGCAAGGTTTACATGCTTGGCGATATTAATGTAAACGCACTCAATAATGTAACATTGAGCATTGAAAGAGGTGAATTTGTTGCTATAATGGGCGCATCAGGCTCAGGTAAATCCACATTCATGAATATACTTGGCTGCCTTGATAAGCCTACTGCCGGCCAATATCTCCTTGATGGCGTAGCCGTTGGGAATTTAAACAGGGACGATCTCGCGGAAATAAGAAATAAAAAAATAGGATTTGTTTTTCAGGGGTTTAATCTGCTGCCGAGGACATCTGCCATTGAGAATGTGGAGCTTCCAATGCTTTATGATGGACTTCCCTATAAGGAGAGGAGGGAGAAGGCAATGGAAACCTTAAGGATAGTAGGGCTGGAAAGCAGGGAGCATCACTTCCCCAACCAGCTTTCAGGAGGACAGCAGCAGAGGGTCGCCATAGCAAGGGCCCTCGTGAATAAGGCGCCCATAATCCTTGCAGATGAGCCCACAGGAAATCTTGATACAAAGACAAGCGCTGAGATAATGGAGCTTTTTGTAAGGCTGAACAGGGATTCAAATATTACAGTAATTATTGTAACCCATGAGACTGATATAGCGGCTTACAGCAGACGGACAATAAGATTCCTTGACGGCCGGGTTGTGAGCGATGAGTTAAAAAAGTCGGCAAGGAAAAGTACAGGAGACTGATTTTATGGTCAATATACCATCAACAATAAAAATCTCACTAAGGGCATTGAAGGTGAACAAGATGCGTTCAGCCCTTACTATGCTCGGTATCATTATAGGGGTAGGCGCAGTGATTACCATGCTTGCTGTTGGAAGGGGTGCAAGCCAGAAGGTATCAGAGCAGATTGCCAGCATCGGGAGTAATCTTCTAATTATCCTTCCCGGGGCAACCACAGCAGGCGGAGTTAGAATGGGCGCTGGCACTCAACCCACTCTTACATTAGGCGACGCAGAAGCAATAAGTAAGGAATGCCCTTCGGTATCTGATGTTGCCCCTGATCTGAGCGGTATTGCACAGGTTGTTTACGGCAATCAGAACTGGTCAACTGGTATCAGGGGGACAACACCTGGCATATTGAGAGTTAGAGACTGGCCGCTTGCCTCAGGCAGGTCGTTCACAGATCAGGATGTAAAGAGCGCCACAAAGGTATGTATGCTGGGTCAGACCGTTGTTGAAAATCTCTTTGGTAGTATTGACCCCATCGGCAAGATTGTGAGGATGAAAAAGGTTCCTTTCACTATCATTGGCATACTTGACAGAAAGGGGCAGTCTCCGATGGGACAGGATCAGGATGATGTAGTATATATTCCTGTAACCACTGCTCAGAAAAAGCTTTTCGGAACCATGTTTCCTGGTATGGTGAGGGTTATTATGGTAAAGGCAAAAACTATGGAGGATCTAAAACCTGCTGAAAAACAGATAACGGATTTGCTAAAACAAAGGCACCGAATAAGGCCGGGGCAGGAGAATGATTTTACAGTTAGGAACCTCACTCAGGTGATGCAGACAGCAGAACAAGCTACGAAGGTTATGACCATTTTACTTGGAGCCATTGCCTCTGTCTCTCTCATTGTTGGTGGGATAGGAATCATGAATATAATGCTTGTATCCGTTACCGAGAGAACAATGGAGATA
>JACPZJ010000187.1 GCA_016195585.1 Nitrospirota bacterium
AATAAAGGCTTAGGCACCTATCTTTCCTTCTAATGTGCTGCTTGCAGATGCGTATAGTTTCATAGGCATTCTTCCTGCCTTATATGCAAGCCTTCCTGCTAATATCGCATGTTTCATTGCCTCTGCCATTTTAATTGGGTCTTTGGCGCCTGCAATGCCTGTGTTCATTAAAACAGCATTGCAGCCGAGCTCCATTGCAATTGCTGCATCTGATGCAGTGCCAACACCTGCATCTACAACAACAGGGATTTTTATTGTCTCAAGTATAATCTTTAAATTATATGGATTCCTTATGCCAAGGCCTGAACCTATTGGAGCTGCAAGCGGCATTACTGCTGCACAGCCAATATCCTGTAATTTCTTTGCCATTATTGGGTCGTCGTTGGTATATGGAAAAACAATAAATCCCTCCTTCACTAAAACCTTTGCCGCCTCAAGGAGCGCTTCGTTATCCGGAAATAGCGTCTTCTCATCGCCTATGACCTCAAGCTTCACCATGTCCGAGACCCCTGCTGTCCTTGCAAGCCTCGCTGTCCTTATCGCATCCTCTGCTGTGTAGCAGCCTGCTGTGTTTGGCAGTATCTTATACTTTTTCGGGTCAATATAGTCCAGAAGATTTTCTTTGCTTCTGTCTGTTATATTCACCCTTCTTACTGCAACAGTAACAACATCCGCGCCAGATGCCTCTATTGCTTTTTTTGTCTCCTCAAAGTCCTTGTATTTCCCTGTGCCTACCCAGAGGCGGGATTTAAATTCTATCCCAGCTATTATTAATTTATCATTATCCAATTTCTCCTCCTCCTATAAAGCTTACAATCTCAAGTGAGTCATTATCTTTTAAGATTGTCTTTGAATAATCCGCCTTGTCTATAATACGCATATTCAATTCCACTGCTACCCTTTGTGCATCAATGTTTAATTCTTCTATGAGGCCAGCAATGGTTGTGTTGTTATCAATTGTCCTTTTTTCGCCATTAATAATTATCTGCATACCAAACTAATACAAACGCATTAAGTAAAATGTCATTGCGAGGAGCGAGATTCCTCGCCTGTCATTGCGAGCGCAGCGAAGCAATCTCAAAACAGACTCGCGGAACAGGCTCCACAATCTCTTGAGATTGCCACGCTCCTTTCAGTCGCTCGCAATGACACTTTCCTTAATAATATATATCCCTCTCTCCTCTTTTTGTCCTCTCCAGCCTCTCTGCAAAATCGTTTAGCTCAACCTTTGCTATTGCATCATCAATTATCCTCTGTCCAATCTCCTTTGTCTCGTCAGAGGCATAATCAATCAGATATTCCTGAAATGTCAAAATAGCATTGGGAAGACAATATTTCTGGATATCTCCCTTGCCTGCAATTTGTCTAAAGTCTTTTCCTGTCCTTCCCTTTCTGTAACAGGCAGTACAGAGGCTTGGCAGATTATTGCTTTTTGCAATCACCTGAATCATCTCATCAAGACTGCGGTGATCCTCTGTCTCAAATTGTTCTTCGGCGTTCGGCGTTCGGCGTTTGGCGTTCGGAGCAGTATATCCCCCCGGATTTGTCCTTGAGCCTGCGCTTATCTGTGATGCCCAGATCTTTATTATCTCATCCCTTAATTCTTTTGGCTCCCTTGTGGAAATTACAATTCCAACATAGGGCATGGCAAGCCTGTATACAGCGACAATCTTCTTAAAGTCTATATCAGATACAGGATAGGGTGCATCAGATATAACAGCGCCAGATGCAGGTTGAAGCCTCGGCACAGATACAGTATGGGGGCCAAAGCCAAATCTCTCCTCAAGGTATCTTGCATGCTGGATAAGCGCAAGCGCCTCAAAACGAAAATCATAAAGTCCCAAAAGCGTCCCCATGCCAATATCATCAAAGCCTGCCTCTATTGCCCTGTCCATTGTTGAGAGCCGCCATTCATAATCCTTTTTCATTCCTGATGGGTGCATCTTCTTATATGTTTCAGGATGATATGTCTCCTGAAAGGATTGATAGACGCCAACGCCTGCATCTTTTAGCCTTTTAAAATCCTCCACCTTCATTGGAGGCGCATTTATATGCAGTATCCTTATATCTGTATTCTCATAGATGGCATTAATGACTGCGGTGAGATAATTAATGTTTGAGCTTCTGATATCCTCGCCTGTAACAAGCAGCAGCCTCTTGTATCCTCTTTGCGAGAGGAATTGCGCCTCATTAACAGCCTCATCTATTGTAAGCGTCTTTCTCTTTGCATCTTTATTGTCTTTTCTAAAACCGCAATAAAGGCAGTTATTAGTACATTCATTTGAAAGATACAATGGCGCAAACAAGACAATCCTAGCGCTGAAAGCAAATCAGGGTCAGCAACATTTAAGAGTGCTGCTGCCTCTTTTTCTGCAAAGCCTGACAGCCCCTCTGCCTTTTTCAAAATCTCTCTGATGGATACAGGGTCAGGCTTCTCCTGTGATTTGAGAAGAGCCCCAATCTCTTCAATGTTGATTATGTTTTCTGTAATCTGCATATAGTATTGCATCGTAGTAGGGGCACGGCGCGCTGCGCCCCTACATAATCAAAACAAAAAGCCGCATACCAGTTTGATATGCGGCTTGAAAAGATATGCCTTCTCTTCCGCTTCCCTACGCTGGTATTATCCATGTCAGGTTCAAAGGGTTGTCCGCCATCTCCATGAAATCAGGGGCGGACTCTCAGCCATTTCGGCTCCCCCAGCTTTATAAAATATTATATTCCTAAATACGCTGCTTAGTCAATTGTAAAAGTTGTTCTATTGCAGCCTTATATTTGTCTCTATCTCTTTGTTATTCTCACCATATTTTACATTAAGATACCCTGAATTATTAACAGAGAAGGTGATGTAGGCCTCCTTCTCAAGAGGCCCATCAAATGGCAGGTTAATTATCCTCAAGCCCTTAAAAGAGATATTATCTGTATGCTTTATTGTCTGCCTTATAAACTCCATGCCTGTTTCATTCCTTTCCCATCTTCTCATAATATGGCTGTCAGGCGCCTCAAATAACTCAAGATATATTT
>JACPZJ010000010.1 GCA_016195585.1 Nitrospirota bacterium
TGCAAGACCCAGCTCCTTTGCAACTATGCTATTGACGCCATCAGCCCCTATTAAATATCTTCCAGTGTATTCGTCTTTTGAGGATGATACCCTGACGCCATCTTCTGTCTCCTCCACCTTCAACACCCGCTCACCCTCAACTACCTTTGCACCTGCGCCCTTTGCCTTTCTTACAAGATAGGCGTCAAACTCCTTACGACTTACCATGTAGCCGACAGGGCTGCTGTCATCTCTAAACTCTATTTTTCCTTTGCCCTTAAAGCTAAAGACAGCGCCATTTACAATCTTATCAACAACTGATTTAAAATCCGCATCAAGGAATCTTTCCGCCTTTGAAGATACACACCCGCCGCAAGGTTTGTGGCGCGGAAATTTTTCCCTGTCCAGAGCAAGCACAGAGAGCCCCTTCCTTGCAAGATAATATGCCGCAGAAGAGCCTGCAGGCCCAAGGCCGGCTATTATGCAGTCGTAGGTCATAATTTCTATGCAGCTTTTTCCTTTATCTCTATCTTCAGTTTTTCAAAGCTGAAGATATGGCCGAAGCCGCAGAATTTCTTACATCTATATTCAAAGATACCACTTACATCTATATTCAAAGATACCAGCCTTATCTGCAACAAATTCAACAGTGGTAACCTTGTCCTTCTCTATTAGCTGCCTCTTCTGGCCAAAATTAGATATTTCAATCCCATGAGTTGTATCTATGCTTTTTATCTTGAGAACAACCTTGTCACCCTTATTTACAGTAATCTGTGAAGGCTCAAAGGCATATTTCTTTGCGGTAATCTCAAAGACCTTTATCTCGCCTGCACCCTCTGTCTGTGTGAATACTGGTATGGCTAAGGTAAATATTGCAACTACTAAAACAACAGATACAATAACTACTCGTTTCATAACCGCACCTCCTTTGTTTAAGTTTAAGAGTTGTGTATCGCCTTTTTCTTTAAACCGCCTTTTGCTGAAACAGGAGGCTCCAGCTTTTTAAGATAAAGGTAAAGTGCAAGGGCAGCAATAAAGATTACCACGCTGATACTTTGGGCAGTGGAGATATAGCCGCCTATTGTAAGCTGGTCTCCCCTGAAGCCCTCTACAATAAATCTTGCAATTCCATAGGCCATTCCATAGATAAGAAAGAGCTGGCCATTGAATTTTATCTTCTTCCTTAATACAAAGACGAGGGCAAATATGCAAAGATCAAGGATAAGTTCATAAAGCTGTGTTGGGTGCAGAGGTATGCCGAGCGGCGCAGCGGCATCTGGATTGGTAAATGTAATCGCCCAGGGCAGGTTTGTCGGCTTGCCGTAGCTGCAGCCATTGAGTGTGCAGGCTCCTCGGCCAATTGCCTGACCGAGTATAACCGATGGCGCGAGCGTGTCTGCAAAGAACCAGAAGGAGAGCTTATGTTTTTTAGTAAACCATATTGCAGTCAAAAGCCCGGCAATCAGGCCGCCGTGTATTGCAAGGCCGCCTTTCCAGATGGCAAATATCTCAAGGGGATTCTTTATAAAATATGCGGGGTCAAAGAAAAGCACATAGTATATCCTTGAGCCGATAATGGCTGCGAGTACCGCATAGAAGACAAAGTCATAAACAAGCTCAGGATTCAGCCCCCTCCTCTTTGCCTCTCTGGCGCCGAGGATAGTGCCCGCAATAGAGGCAATGGCAATCATCACGCCATATGCCCTTATCTCCATGCCGAACAGCCTAAATAAAATAGGATACATTACTCCTCAGCCTTTAGTGTAACAAAGAGGGTGCTATCACCCCTCCTGATTAGAAACAGGACGGTCTCGCCTGTTTTCTTCTTGTTTATTATCTTTTCATAATCCTCAAGCCTCTTTATTTGAATCCTGTCTATCTCTAATATTATATCCCCTTTGCGGATATTGGCATCAAAGGCAGGACTTCCCCTTTCTACCTCAACAACTATAATACCCTCTGCCTTTTCAAGCTCAAGCTGTTTCGCAAGCTCAGGGGTTATCTCCTGTACGCGCATCCCGAGTCTCTGCTTCATCTCTGCCTGCTGCTCAACAGCAGCCTCCTTTTCCTCCAGCTTGCCTATCTTTACAGTAATAACCTTCTCTGCGCCTTCCCTGATAACCTTGACCTTCACCTCCTTGCCGACAGGTGTATTGGCAACCACTGCAGGAAGGTCCTTCATCTTTTTTATCTTATTGCCGTTAAATTCAGCAACCACATCGCCCCTCTTAATGCCTGCGGCCTCCGCAGGGCCGCCGGCAATCACATCACCTACCAGCGCGCCGTCTTCACTTTTCAGATTCAGCGACTTTGCCAACTCTTTTGTAATCTCCTGTATCATTACGCCAAGCCAGCCCCTTGTTATCTTCCCCTCTTTCTCAAGCTGCGGGAGGAGGTTCTTGACAACATTTATAGGTATGGCAAAGCCAATGCCCTGACCAGAGGCAGTAATGGCTGTGTTTATTCCAACGACCTCGCCCTTCATATTAAAGAGCGGCCCGCCGCTGTTTCCGGGATTTATTGATGCATCGGTCTGGATAAAATCATCATAAGGCCCTGCGCCAATAACCCTGCCCTTTGCGCTTACAATCCCTGCTGTAACTGTGTGGCCGAGGCCAAAGGGATTGCCGATTGCCATCACCCATTCCCCTATCTCAAGCTTATCCGAGTCACCGAGATCTGCAAGAGGGAGTTCGCCTTTATCCTCAATCTTCAAAAGGGCAATGTCTACCTTCTTGTCCTTGCCTATCACCTTTGCCTTGAATTCCCTCTCATCATTAAGCCTTATTACTATCTCTTCTGCATTTTCTATTACATGAAAGTTGGTAAGTATCAGGCCGTCCTTTCTGATGATAAAACCCGAACCAAGGCTCTGGGTCTTGAAATCTCTCTGAGGCATCTCGCCAAAAAAATCGTCCCAGTAATCCCTGTAATCCTTATCCTGAGGGCTGCGGCCATGTGGATCGCGATCCTTTGGCCCTTTCTTCCAGCCCTTTATAACCTGTGTGGTGCTGATATTCACCACTGCCGGGTTCTCTTTTTTTACCAGTTCAACCAAGGAGGGCAGGGGACGCTGCTCCTGCGCCTTTGGCTTTGCTGCGCCATAGCCTGCATCTGAGTAAACAAAGGCTGATGTCAGTAAAGCTAAAAACAAAAATAAAAATCTTCTTTTAATCATCTATATTCCCCTTTCATTTGTAGTAGGGGCGAACGGCCGCTCGCCCCTACAGATTCATTGTCCTTTGCCATATTTTTACTAATAGACATCCCATCCAATGCCAAATTTATACAGATAGAAGGTAATGAGGGAGAGAGAATTTGTATAAACCAGTATTCCGAGAAATACCAAAAGCATTCCGCTTGCAATGGTGATTATCCTGATATATTTATGGAATTTCTTAAAATAGGACAAAAAGGAATTTATTGCAACTGCTGAGATAAAGAGCGGCAGCGCAAGCCCTATTGAATATATTGTAAGGAGCTTTATTCCAGTAGCAACAGAGCCTGATGTGCTGGCATACAATAGTATTGAGCCGAGTATCGGGCCTACACATGGCGTCCAGCCTGCTGCAAAGCCTATGCCGACAAGGAATGAGCCGACATAGCCTGCAGGCTTGGATTTGATATGCATCTTTTTTTCCACCTGAAGAAAATTCATCTTTAAGATGCCCATAATAAAGAGGCCGAAGATTATAATTATTACGCCGCCGACCTTCCTTATTATTTCCTGATAGCTGACCATCAGTTTTCCTATATAGCTTGCTGATGCGCCGAGAGAGATAAAGACAACTGAAAATCCCAGGATAAACAACAGGGAATTAAAGACAGTGGTTTTTAGAATATCTGTTCTCTCTGTCTTGTTTGTCAGGTCTTCAAAAGAGAGGCCTGTTATATACGAGACATAAGACGGCACGAGCGGCAGAACGCATGGCGAAAGAAATGAGAATAATCCTGCTGAAAATGCTAAAAATAATGATATAGATTGTCCTGATTCCATTATAAATTTCTCCTTTTACTGTAATAGCCTTTCAATCATCTCTTTACTTTTCTTGTCCTTCCAGTCCATGGGCCCCATAATCTTATGGGTAATATTGCCCTGTTTATCAACTATATATGTTGTAGGTATTGCTGTAACGCCATATACAGAGTGAACCTTGCCGTCTGTATCCATCAAAGCAGTAAAGGACAATTCATAGAATTCCATAAATGGCTTTACAATCTTTTCTCCCTGAGAATCGCTTGATATCGCCAGTATCTCAAATCCCTTTTTCTTGTATTCCTGAAAAAGCATTTCCATAGAAGGCATCTCCTGCCTGCACGGAGGGCACCACGTTGCCCAGAAATTAATCATAACAACTCTTCCCTTATAGGCAGAGAGCGTTATGCTCTTGCCCGTTGCATCCTTTAATGTAAAATC
>JACPZJ010000183.1 GCA_016195585.1 Nitrospirota bacterium
GATGATTGCGGATTTTTCTATCTCTTCAAGCGTTTTTCCTGAAAGGTCTGCTGTATCTTTTTCTAATGCCCGCGGTTTTATTAGTATCAAATCCTTTGGCTCAATATAATCAGATGCGCCGAGCGCAATTGCGCGTTCAATGACATTCCTAAGCTCCCTTACATTACCGGGCCAACTGTAGTTTATTAGGATGTTCAGGGTCTCTTTTGCAACCCCCTTAACCTTTCTTGTCTTATTTGTCTTAATAAAATAATCTATAAGCAGGGATATATCGTCCTTTCTATCCCTCAATTGCGGCAGATTTATATTTATAACAGAGAGCCTGTAAAAGAGGTCTTCGCGAAACCTGTTCTTCCTTATCTCTGCTGGCAACTCCCTGTTCGTTGCTGCAATAATCCGAACATCAACAGGTATAATATTTGTGCTTCCAACCCTCTTTATCTCCCTTGCCTCCAATACCCGCAAGAGCCTTGGCTGCATATCAGGCTCAAGCTCGCCGACTTCGTCAAGAAAAATTGTTCCGCCATTTGCCATCTCAAAGGCGCCATGCCTTGTTGATACTGCGCCTGTGAATGCGCCTTTTTCATGGCCGAATAGCTCGCTCTCTATAAGGTTTCTTGCAATAGCGCTGCAGTCAATAACAACAAATGGTTTTTTTGAGCGAAGACTGTTTTCATGTATGGCCTTTGCAACAAGCTCCTTTCCAGTCCCTGTCTCGCCTGTAATCAGGACAGTTGCGTCTGTTTTAGAGATCTTCTCAAGTATTCCGAATATTTCCTTCATCTCTTTACTCTTGCCGACAATATCGCCAAACCTGTCCTTCTTGCTCGGTGTAAGCTCTATCTTTTCTTCAACAGGTATAAACCTCAATTCAGTATTTCCGAGCCTTATGATAGAGCCTTCATTTAAAAAAGCCTCAGAAACCCGCAGACCATCAACAAAGGTGCCGTTAGTACTGTCTAAATCCTTAATTACATACTGCCCCTTCTTTTCCTCTATCACAGCATGATACCTTGATACTGTGTCGTCTGCTATTACGATATCATTCTCTTTTTTGCTCCCAATCCTAAGGAGGCCTTTATCAATTACAAACTCCTTCCCTGCCATACTCCCCTTTGCTATAACAAGCTTTACCTTTTTCAAAAGAAGGGTTTTGACTGGTTCTTTTGTAAAGATTTTTAATGTGGCGTCGTTATTCTGGTTTGGCATAATAATTTAAATCGGGCAGATGATATGGCCGAGCTTTTCTGTTAGTTTTAAATTTTCTGAATAGTCAATGGGGATCTCTATTAAGACAGGCTCTTTTGAACCCAATGATTGTCTGAGAAGCGGGAGAAATTCTCTTGCATTGCTAACCCTAAACCCCTTTATCCCAAAGGACTCTGCATATTTCACAAAATCAGGGTTTTTAAAATAGACGCCAAATGCCTTGCCGAACTGGTTCTTCTGCTTCCATTCTATAAGGCCGTAGCTGTTATCCACCCACACAATAATTACAATGCCAATGCCGAGCCGCTTTGCTGTCTCAAGCTCGCTTGCAGTCATCAAAAAGCCGCCGTCACCGGCAACTACAACTACATTCCTTTCTGGATGCACAAGCTTTGCAGCAATCCCGCCAGGAAGGGCAATTCCCATTGCCGCATAGCCGTTGGAGATTAAAACAGTGTTCGGCCTGTGTGTTGGGAACATCCTTGCAATCCACAGCTTATGCGCGCCCACATCGGATATCAAAATATCCTCTGGCCCGAGCGCAGCCCGCAAATCAGAGACCACCTTCTGAGGCTTCATTGGAAAGGAATTGTCATTTTTGAATTCTGTAAGCTCCTTAAGAATTGTTTCCCGCAGGGTGGTGTATATCTTAAATTTTTTCTTTCCCTTTAATATAGATGTCAGCGCCTTCAGGCTGTCCTTTATCTCTGCTACTATCTCAACCTCTGGCATGTAATATTCATCAATCTCGCTGGTCACAACATCAAGATGGATAATCTTCTTATCCTTATTATAATTCCATTTATCTGGCGAGTATTCAACAAAGTCATAGCCAATGGCGATGACTACATCTGCCCTGTCAAAGCCGCACATAATCCAGTCGCGGGCTTGAAGGCCAACTGTAAAAAGTGACAAGGGATTCCTATAATCTATAGACCCCTTTCCCATGAAGGTATTTGTAATGGGTATCTGGAGGCGCTCGGCGAATTCCTTCAACTCTGCTGCTGCCCTTCTCCGCGTTACGCCATTGCCAACTAATATAATCGGGTTCTTTGCCTGCCTTATTATAGACGCAGCCTTTTTTATTGCATCAGGATTAGGAAGCGGATATTCAATACCATTGCTTATTAGCGGGCTGCCTGCTGCCTCAGCCTTTGCTATATCATCCGAAACCTCAATATGTGTGGCGCCGGGCTTCTCCAGTTGAGCGATCTTAAATGCCTTTCTTACTATTTCAGGGATGACCTCAGGCCTTTCAACGCGTATATTCCACTTTGTTGCAGGCTGAAACATCTTGACTATATCAACATATTGGTGGGATTCCTTATGAGTATTTTTTAGGGATGCCTGTGCAGTGATTGCAACAAGCGGGGCGCGGTCTAAATAAGCATCTGCAACGCCTGTTAAGAGATTGGATGCGCCGGGGCCGAGTGTGGCAAGGCAGACGCCTGGTTTTCCTGTCAGCCTGCCGTAGACATTTGCCATGAATGCAGCGCCCTGCTCATGCCGCGTGGGGATAAAATTCATCCGCTTTTTTCTGAGGGACTCCATCAGATAAAGGGTCTCCTCGCCGGGGATGCCAAAGATATATTCTACTCCCTCTTTTTTCAGGCACTCAACAAGCAGGTCAGATGCAAGCATCCATTTGCTCCATTTTTAAACAAAGCAGGGGCGAACATCTGCCGCCCCTGCCTGTTTTTAAAAAAGTTCTATAACCTATTTTACCACTAACTTATATGTATCGCTAACACCCACCTCTATATGGCTGGCATCATTCACCCTCAGCTCAACCTTGCGTTCACCCTTTGAGAGCTTAACGCCTGTTAACTTAAATCCCTTTGGCTGCTTTACGGCTTTCTTCTCCTTTCCATCTATCCATAGATGGACATGGTCTCCTTTAGGCCCCTTTACAAAATCATACTCCACCGAAAGCGCCTCCTCCACGTCATCGTACTGACACTTTGTAATCTTTACAGAGGTTGCCTCTGCAGCAATAAGTATTGCAGCGTACAAGAAGATACCAGCTAAGAGCAGTGTTGAAACAATCGTGAACCTTTTCCTCATAAATTTTTCCTCCTTAGTTTTTTGGTTTTCTGAATTACATTATTTTAACTATGCCAGAATTTTGTGTAAATGTCAATACCCTGCTGCATCAGCCTTGACTTTAAAATTTTTTGTGTATACAATTTGTTATATGCCTATTGTATTTAAGGCCATACTGCTTTTAATATTTTCAAATGTCTTTATGACCTTTGCATGGTATTCGCATTTAAAGAATCTGAATGAGAGGCCATGGCACATAGCCGCCATTGTAAGCTGGGGCATAGCCTTTTTTGAATACATGTTTCAGGTGCCGGCAAACCGCATTGGCTATACACAACTGAGCCTCCCACAGCTAAAGATACTTCAGGAGGCAATAACACTTTCTGTATTCGTCCCCTTTGTCATCTTTTACATGAAGCAGCCGCTTAAGCTTGACTACCTGTATGCAGCCCTATGCATAGTAGGCGCGGTGTATTTTGTTTTCAGGTCATAACCCCTTCCATCTTTAATCCCTTGAAAATTCCCTTTTTATAAGATACAATGCTGTTTGTATGCAGCAATTTATTGATGCCTTTGCGGAATATCTGAAGGTAGAAAAAAATGTGTCTGAGCATACATACAGAAATTATATAAGCGATCTTGCCATGTTCAGGGATTATGTTGCCAATAATGTAGGGGCAGGTTTAAAACCTGCCCCTACAGGTGAGATTGATATAAAAGAAATAGATAACCTCACTGTAAGGGGGTTTTTGGGCCTCTTGTCAAGAAAGGGAGAAAAGAAGTCCTCTATTGCAAGGAGGCTCTCCGCACTCAGGACATTCTTTAAATATCTGCACAGAGAGGGTTATATTGAAACAAATCCTGCAAAGGCTGTCTCAACGCCAAAGCAGGAAAAAAGGATCCCCTCCTTTTTGTCTGTTGATGACGCCTTTTCATTGATGGAGCTTCCTAATAAAGCCGATGCGCTGACATTAAGGGACAAGGCAGCGCTTGAGACATTTTATTCAACAGGCATACGAATCAGCGAGCTTGTCGGCTTAAATGACGCTGATATTGATTTTAACAGCGGCCTTGTAAGGGTGCGTGGAAAAGGAAGGAAAGAGAGGATTGTGCCAATAGGCGGGAAGGCAATTACTGCAATAAAAAATTATCTAAACAAGAGGCAGGGGATTTATAAAGAAGTCAGAAGTCAGAAGTCAGAAGTCAGAAGTTATGAGGCAGACAATCCCCTTAATTAATGGAGGTCTATGACAAGGCGCATCCGAGAAGCAAGGCAAAAGGGTAACAGTGGTATTTACAAAATTCTTTATAACGAATTTAAAGGACAAGACCCCAATGAATGGTGAATATTTGAATACAATCATTCACGGCGATACGCTACAAGTCCTATCCGGTTTAGAGGATAATAGTATTGACTTGGTTTTGACTGACCCGCCGTATTTTCTGGACAAGATGGATAATGGCTGGGATGAAAAGAAAGTAGCCAGCACTAAATATCATCATGTTGTTAAATCATTGCCTGCGGGAATGAAGTTTGACAAAGAGCAGGGGAAAAAATTTTATGACTGGTATTACAAAATTGCTAAGGAAATTTTGAGGGTTTTAAAGCCAGGCGGTTTTTTCTTTTCATTTTCCAGTCCCAGGTTGTATCACCGGATGGTTTCTGCAATTGATGATGCTGGATTTTTGATACGAGATTGTTTTATTTGGCTTTACACACAAAATCAGCCTAAAGCAATGAGCCTGAATCATTTTATTGATAAATTGAATGAAGATAAAAAAAGCAGAGACAACCTAAAAAAACAGTTACACGGGTGGAAAACCCCTCAAATAAAATCATGCTTTGAGCCGATTGTAATGGCGCAAAAAGAAACAGAGGGGACTTTTCTAAAAAATTTCAGGAAATATAATGTCGGTTTATTGAATACTCATGTGAAGATCGGTCAGGAGATGTTTCCATCTAATGTAGTTTCAACAGATACAATCAATCAGGTAGTTGACAAATGTTTCTTAATCTCAAAACCGGATAAAAAAGAAAAGGGAGATTTTAATTTGCACAGGACTGTCAAACCATTAAGCCTGTGCGAATATATAATTAGCTTGACGACTTTTTCTCAGGAAGCGATTGTTCTTGACCCTTTTGCCGGCAGCGGGACAACTTTAGTGGCTGCAAAAAACTTGGGAAGGAAATTTATCGGCATTGATATAAACAAA
>JACPZJ010000184.1 GCA_016195585.1 Nitrospirota bacterium
GATCAAGGCCGCAGGCAAGCCAGTCAATGAGCATCTGTTTTATATTCTCTCTTATATCCTTTGTATTCTCATAATTTGTGGACATGGCATGTCAGTCTGCAACAAAGAAGAAACTTTCATTCTCCTCCTGAAGCTTTATCCAGTTTTGCAGGGCGCCAATCAGGTTGCCGAGATGCATCCTTCCGCTCGGCTGCATGCCGCTTAAAATCCGTTTTTTCATAATGCCGTCACACCTAAAATAATATTAACAAAAAATGAGATTATCGGCCCCATGATGCGGCTCAATGTTCTAAAGGGGTCAAAAAAAAGCAGGGCCATGAGTATTAAAATCCCATAGGGTTCAATTCTGCTGTATGAATACGAGAGATCCCTCGGAAGCATCCCAATAAGGACCCTGCCGCCGTCAAGCGGAGGGATAGGTATCATATTAAAGACTGCAAGAAGCACATTTATATGCACACTCTTTATCAGCATCAATGACACAGGAAGCAAGATTGTGGATAATAAGCCTTCTTCGCCAAAACCTGCAGGATTTAAGTAAACAATGATACGGAATAATATGGCTGATAGAACAGCAAGGATTATATTTATCCCCGGCCCTGATGCTGCAACAATAGCCATATCCCTCTCCGGGTTTTTAAAATTCATAGAGTTCACAGGGACAGGCTTTGCATAGCCGAATACAAATCTGCCTCCTGTGGTAAAGAGCATAAATAACGGAAGCAGTATTGTTCCAATAGGGTCTATATGGGCAATAGGATTTAATGTAAGCCTGCCCATATGCCTTGCTGTTGGGTCGCCGAGCCTATTTGCCATATAGCCATGCGCTGCCTCATGGAAGGTAATTGCAAAAAGTATCGGCAGCGCCATAATAGATATATTTTGTATTAATTGTGAAATGTCCAAATTGTCCTCCAACCCTTGACACCCCTCACCTTAACCCTCTCCCCAAATGGGAGAGGGAATGTAAGGTTATCTTACTGCTATCAATGCCTCATCGGGATTTACGCTGTCGCCAATAGAAACAAAAACCTCTTTTACCTCGCCGTCTATTGGCGTATGTATCTCATTCTCCATCTTCATGGCCTCAACAATCAGGACAGTATCTCCAGCCTTTACCTTATCGCCAGGCTTTACCTTTACACCCACTACTGTCCCTGGCATTGCTGTTGTCACATCCCCTTCGCCTGTGGCCTTTGGCCTTCTGGAATGTCCGCCAACCTTTGAGTTTATCTGGCCTACCATGCTCGGCACAACCTCAACGAGTGATTCAACAAGCGCCTCTTCAAGCTGGTTGTCTACATATATGAAATAGGGTCTGCCGCCTTCTCCTTTATGCCCCATACCGCCGACCTTTACATGATATGTCTCGCCATGTATTTTTATATTGAACTCACTCGGTGCGAGATGCGGCGGCGGCTCTGCAGCCTTTTCCTCTTTCTTTTCTTCTGATGGCGCATCTTCTCCAAGCCTTCCCTTTTCACGCAAATCAAAGAATTCCAGCGCAACCTTTGGGAACAGGGCATACAAAAGCAGGTCATCATCGTTTTTTGCCTTATCTCCAGCCTCCCTTTTCATTTTCTCAAGCTCAGGCTCAATAAGGTCTGCCGGCCTGCACTCTATGAATTCCTCATCACCTATTGCCTTTTTCCTCACCTCTTCATTTATTGGAGCAGATGGTTTGCCATAAAGGCCTTTTAGATAGTTCTTTGTCTCGCTTGTTATAACCTTATATCTCTCACCTGTCAGGACATTCAGTGTAGCCTGAGTCCCCACAATCTGGCTTGATGGTGTAACAAGCGGGGGATAGCCAAAATCCTTTCTAACACGGGGCACCTCTGCAAGTACCTCCTGCATACGATGCAATGCCTTCTGCTCATTCAATTGCGATGCGAGATTGGATGTCATGCCTCCGGGTATCTGATACACAAGAACATCCGGATCAACACCGGTAAACTCGCTTTCATATTTCTTGTAATTCTTCCTTACATTCCTGAAATATGCCGCAATCTCTGTAAGGAGATTTATATCAATACCAGTATCGTATTTAGTGTCTTTCAGTATACTTACCAGCGTCTCTGTCGGCGGCTGTGATGTGCCTGATGCAAGGGATGATATTGCTGTATCTATAATATCTACACCTGCCTCTATAGCCTTAAGATATGTGGCTGTTGCCATGCCGCTCGTGTCATGGGTATGAAGGTGGATGGGTGCTCTTACAGCCTTTTTGAGTTTGCTGATCAATTCAAAGGCGCTGTAAGGCGAAAGCAGTCCTGCCATATCCTTTATGCAAATTGTGTCAGCGCCCATATCCTCAAGCCTCTTTGCCATATCAACAAAAAGGCCATTATTGTGCACAGGGCTTAAGGTGTAGCAGAATGATGCCTCAACCCTGCCGCCATATTTTATTGTTGCCTTGATGGCGGTCTTCATATTTCTGAAATCATTCAGGGCATCAAAAATCCGCATAATATTTATGCCGTTTGCTACTGCCCTCTCAACAAACTTCTCAACCACATCATCCGCATAATGGCGGTAGCCGACAATATTCTGTCCGCGAAGAAGCATCTGAAATGGCGTATTGGGCATCAGCTTTTTCAGCTCCCTGATCCTCTCCCATGGATCCTCGTGGAGGAACCTTAAAGCGCTGTCAAAGGTCGCGCCGCCCCACATCTCAACAGACCAGTAACCAGCCTTTTCAATCTTTTCAGCAATAGGAAGCATATCCTTAGTTTTCAGCCTCGTTGCAAGAAGGGACTGATGCGCATCCCGCAGGGTGGTATCCATTATCATTATTTTTTTCTTTGTTGTTTTATCTTTCATTTAAAAATTACCTTTCACCCTCCCCCTCACATCAAGGGAGGGGAGTCTCTCTTTAATCCCCTCTCCCCTTGCGGGAGAGGGTTAGGGAGAGGGGTATTTTTACCTTATTTTCTTACAGCCCCGAATGTGCCACAATGGCAGCAGATATTGCAAGGACTAAATCCTTTGGATCACGCTCATCCTGATATACAAGCTCGTCTATCTTCTGGTCAATATAATTTGTATTAAACTCTCCCCTTCTGAAATGCTCATCAAGCATTATCCTCTTATAAAAGGGTATGGTTGTCTTCACACCGCGGATAACATATTCATCAAGGCACCTGTACATCCTGTCCACTGCCTCTTCCCATGTCCTTCCCCTTACAGTAAGCTTTGCAAGCATGGAGTCATAATATCTTGGTATAGTATAGCCCACATAAACATTCCCGTCTATACGCACACCCACCCCGCCTGGCGAATAGTATGCAGTAACCCTGCCTGTTGTCGGAACAAAGCTGTTTTTAGGATCTTCTGCATTTATCCTGCACTCAATTGCATAGCCCCTTATTGATACATCCTCCTGCCTTATATTCAGCCTCTCGCCTGCTGCGATCTTTATCATCTCACGCATAATGTCTATGCCTGTAACCTCTTCTGTTACAGTATGCTCAACCTGTATCCTCGTATTCATCTCAAGAAAATAATAGTTTTTATTTTTATCAAGCAAAAATTCAACTGTCCCCACATTATTATAATTTGCTGCCTTGGAGGCAGCAACTGCAACAGCGCCCATCTCTGCGCGCAGTTTTTCATCAAGCAGAAGCGACGGCGCTATTTCTACCAGCTTCTGATGCCTCCTCTGTATTGAGCAGTCCCTTTCACCGAGATGTATGACATTCCCATGGTTATCTGCAATAATCTGAAATTCAATGTGCCTCGGTGAATCAATACACTTTTCAAGATACACATCTTCATCGCCAAAGGCTGTCATAGCCTCTTTCTTTGCAATATTGAAAAATCTTTTAACATCGTCCCCGCTGCTGCACATCCTTAAGCCCCTGCCGCCGCCGCCTGCTGCGGCCTTGAGCATCACAGGAAAGCCGAGCCTCTTTGCCTCGGCAACTGCTTCATCCTCTGAATTCAGTTTTTCTAAAGTTCCCGGGACAATGGGTATCCCTGCCTTCTTCATTATCTGCCTTGATACAATCTTGTTCCCGAGTTTATGCATGGCATCAGAAGACGGACCGATGAGTTTTATGTCATTCTCCTCGCAGGCCTTTGCAAACTCAGGATTCTCAGAAAGGAAGCCATAGCCCGGATGTATTGCATCCGCCCCGCGCTGCCTTGCAAGGTCAACTATTCTATAAATATTCAAATAACCAGCAACAGGACCGGGTCCAACCAGACAGGCCTCATCAGCCTTCTTAACATAGAGTGCGGTTGCATCCACATCAGAATGTATCGCCACTGTTGGGATTTTCAGCTCCTTGCAGGCGCGGATGATCCTTAATGCAATCTCTCCCCTATTTGCTATTAAGACCCTTTTAAACATCACTTGACCTCTACAAACTTACGCCTCTTGACTGTTATTATGAATAAATTTTTATCAACCTCACCATCCTGATTAAATGATGTGCGGCCTGTTACGCCTTCAAAGTCCTTTATTTTTAAAAGCGCATCTCTTATGTCCTTCCCGCTTATAGCGCCCTCTTTTAATACCTTCATTAAAATCTCCGCTGTATCGTATGCCTGTGCAGAGAGGAATGTCGGCTCCTGTTCATATTTAAAACGATATCTTTTCACAAAGTCCTTTACAATTGGCCTTGGGCTGTCTATAAAAAAGGCATCAACAAATATTGCGCCATCAACATACCTCTCACCGAGCTGAATCAGGTCATTTGAATTCCATCCATTCGTACCTAAGAGTGTAACACCCTTTATATCATACAGGGCAAGCTGGGGGGTTATCAGAATCACCTTGCTGTAATCTGCTGGTATAAATACTGCATCAAATCCCGGCTTATAAACAGTGATCTCCTTTCCCTCCTCCTTCTCGCTCTTTGTGGTTTCATAAATCCCATATTTTTTCAAATCCTCCTCTTTTATCCTCTTCATCTGCTCGCCAAAATCAACTGCCTCAGGGTTATAGGCCTCTGAATGAATTATCTCACCATTTAATTTTTCAACCTCTTTTATAAAAAGATTCTTCAAATCTGCGCCATAGGCATCATCAGGATGGATAATCACAAACCTCTTAAGATTCAACTTATTCACTGCATACCCGGAAATCGCCCTTGCCTGCAATTCATTTGTCAGGGCATTCCTGAAGAGATACTTGCTTAAACCCGGAAGGCCTGCTGCATAGGCAGAGGGTGTGATTACTGGTATTTCCATGCTGTCAAGTCTTGGCGCGACAGCCTCCACCTCTTTGTTTGATACAGGGCCGATAATTGCTGTTACCCTGTCAACACTCACCAGCTCCTCCAGCGCCTTCAGCGCCTTCTCAGGCTCAGAGGCAGTGTCCTTCACTACTAAAACAACAGGCTCTGCGCCTTTTTTTGCATTATATTCATCAACAGAGAGCTTGATCCCGTTTAATACATCCTTTCCAAAGTCCGCCAGCCTGCCTGTTAATGGGACAAGGACGCCAATCTTTTTGCCTATCTTTGGCATAGCCTTCATATCCTTTAAGAGTCTATCTGCCTCTGGCGCAAATTCATGCTTAGGGAAGGAGGCAATAAATTCCTTTAAGGACCTCTCTGCATTTGCATAATCACTTACCTTGACATAGTGCTTAATCAGATTTATTAATGCCGTATCGCCGGGAAATGATGCAGGATATAATCTTGCCAGATCCTTTAGGCCTACATTGTCTATATTCTCATCAATTATCCTTTTCACCCTCTGCCTGATATTATTTCTCTCTATCTCATCCTTTGCCTCATTTAAAGCGGCTGTTAATGATTTTATTGCTGAAAGGTAATCTTTCTTTAATGCATATATGTCAGCGAGGTATTTATTTATGGCAGATTTTCTCTCCGGAAGGTTTGGGAGTTTTGACTCTTCAGACAGTAATAGCAATGCATCATCAAGCTTATTTAATTCAATATTGCATACCCCGAGTTTA
Source organism: Nitrospirota bacterium (assembly GCA_016195585.1). Taxonomy (GTDB): domain Bacteria; phylum Nitrospirota; class CAKKRA01; order 9FT-COMBO-42-15; family 9FT-COMBO-42-15; genus JACPZJ01. Next base: position 5,930 of record JACPZJ010000184.1, read on the forward strand.
TACCTTGCCTCACTAAAGAAATCCGACCTCGGGAGCATCTCAACTATCTTTTTATAATAATTGGCTGCACTCTCATGTTCCTTTTTGGAGAAATAGGCATCGCCTATCCTTAGATTTGCAACATCAGCCAATTTGCTCTTTGGGTATCGTGATATAAACTTCTTAAAGGCAAATATGGCAAGGTCAGCCTCACCCTTCTTATAATAGTCCTCGCCAAGATTGAAGGCAGCCCTTGCCCCCTCCTCCTCTTTCTGCAGCTCAATGCTGATATCCCTCTTTGGCGCCGGCGTGGCGCAGGAGGCATGAATAAAGGCAAAGGCTAAGATAATGGTAAATAAAAAGATATTTTTAAGAATAGGCCTCATAAATTTGCGTAAACCCAGCACCATTTCGTCTCAAAAGTGATGCTGGGTAAATATAGAATAGTCTAAGGTTTTTGTCAAGGCTTGCTTTTTTAAGCCTGCTGGCCTTATAATTGAGCAATGGAAAAAAGACTCTCACATTTTTTAAATTACATCTCTGTTGAAAAGGGCCTGTCAAAAAATACCATTGAATCCTATGAAAGGGATATTAAAAAATATATCTCTTATTTAAAAGAGCAGGATATTGATTTTGCAAACACAACAAGAAAGGAGATAATATCCTATCTGTTATACCTTAACAAAGCGGGGATATCCCCTGCCTCTGCTGCAAGGAATATTGTAGCCTTAAGGTCTTTTTATAAATTTTTGCTGTCAGAAAAGGAATTTTCATCTGATCCGACAGAAAATATTGAATCGCCAAAGAAGTGGCAGAGGCTGCCAAAGACCCTTGGCTATGATGAGATAGAAAGGCTGATAAACCACAACAAGGGAAGCGACCCTTCAGGAATAAGGGATGACGCAATGATAGAGCTATTATATGCCTCAGGCCTGCGCGTCTCTGAGCTTGTGTCTTTGAAAATTAACAATGTAAATCTTGAGGCGGGGTATCTAATAACAATTGGGAAAGGAAAGAAGGAAAGGATTGTCCCTATTGGCGAGGCGGCGCTGGGAAAGATACAGAAATATCTTTTTTCCGGCAGGGCTGGCCTCTTAAAAGGAAGGGCATCAGATTATCTCTTTGTCACATGGTCTGGAAGACCAATGACAAGGCAGGGATTCTGGAAGCTGATAAAAAAATATGCGAAAGAGGCAGGCATTAAAAAAACCTTCTCGCCTCATACACTGCGCCACTCCTTTGCAACACATCTGCTTGACCATGGCGCAGATTTAAGGGCTGTGCAGATGATGCTCGGACATTCTGATATATCAACAACACAAATTTATACTCATGTATCACGCGAGAGGCTGAAAAAGGTTCACAGCGAATACCATCCGAGGAGGTAAAAGATGTTGATACCAAAGGTAGATGAGGAATTATGTATTGGATGCGGCAACTGTGAAGAGCTGTGCCCGAATGTTTTTAAGGTTGAAGAAGACCAAAAGTCCCATGTCATAGACCCAAAGGGCTGCAGCGAGTGCAACTGTCAGGAGGCAGCAGACTCCTGCCCTGTAAGCGCAATTACACTTGAGGAAGGAGAGACTTGATAAATCATAATCTGCTAATATCTTTTTCTTTTCCTGATTTCATGACTTTCTTGCTTGAGGCGCTTTACCTCGTCTGGATGCAAATATCTCCATGCAGTATCCATTACCGCAGGGTATATCCGTTCAAGGGCTGTCATTAAAGCATCAGGCCGTGTAAAAAAACTTATATTTCAATAAACGACCCTCATATCTCTCCGCGCCCATCATCTCTCTCCAGCCATTATTTCTCCGACAACAAAAAGTCAATAATCTCTGTAAAAACTGCTTCTAATGAAGGCGGTTCTGCAGCAGCTATCTTCCCATTCGGCAAGTGTTTGTGTCCAGAGGCATTAACAGAAGGCCTATGCTCAGCGTTATCATAGCGGAATATTAATGCGCCGTCCTGTTTTTGATAATGAAAGGAATAATTGAGTTTTTTAGCTTTATATCTAAGGTCAAGATATTCTGTAAAAATCAGTCTGGAATTATTAGAGAATGTTATAGAGCCTTTTATAATGCCTATTTTTTCTGTTCTGAAATCAGTGGTTAATTCAGAATCAATAATAAGGTCGGTCCTTGAATACTCATCAATAAGCTTAACAAGGCCTGACAGGTATTCACTTAGCAACATACTGGATTTCCTTCAGCCTGTTTATATCTGCAAGTATTCTCTCCTTTATTTTCAGCTCCCCTGCCCATGCAATATATTCAGGGTCGCCATTTTTCATATTTTCAGCAGTGAATTTTAA
>JACPZJ010000011.1 GCA_016195585.1 Nitrospirota bacterium
CCTGTCTCTGTAAGCAGGGTGGTATATAAAGCCGCTGCAATGTCTTTGGTTATTCGCACCCTCAATGCCTTTGCAAGCCTGTAGATTATATCGCCTGCAGCAGTTGCCTTTGGGTCTATAAAATTTATATGGCCGAATCTTTCATTTGTTACATGGTGGTCAATATTAACTATGAGCGGCGGCGGGGTTATCTTGACATCCTTGAGAAGGCCTATCCTGCTGATACTGCCGCAATCAAGGGCGACTATCACATCGTATCTGCCGTCAATCGCCTTCAACTGTCTTATCTTCTTTGAATACGGCAGGAACTGGAGGTTTTTTGGAACAGGATCAGTATTGCAGACAACAACCCTTTTCCCGAGCTTTTTTAATATCAGCGCAAGGGCGATTGACGAACCGACTGCATCGCCTTCAGGGTTGATGTGTGTTGTTATTAAAAAACTTTTATTCTCCTTTATACATTTAATTACCTTTTCCATTCCCGTCATTCCTTTTCCTCAAGCTCATCCAGAATCCTGACCATCCTGATGCCATCCTTTACAGAATCATCTATCTTAAAAATCAGCTCCGGAATGAATCTAATACTCAGTCTCTTTTTCAGTTCAGCCCTCATATATCCGGCTGCGCTTAATAATCCATTAAGCGTCTCTTTTTTATCCTTGGAATCATCTAATATGCTTACATAGACCTTTGCATTCTTGAGGTCATCTGATAAATCTACATGGGTTACAGTTACAAAACCGATCCTCGGGTCATGAATCTTGCGCATTATTATATCTGCGATCTCTTCTTTTATCTGCCCGCCAAGCCTGTCTGACCTCTTATAGCTCAACATTATAATATCTCAATCTTATAATCAATTATCTCTACAGTCGGGGTCTTCTCAATAAAATCTATGACCTTATCCATCACTGCATTCACAAATCCCTTTTCATTCCCAACGCAGGAGAATCCCACTACTGCCTTCTGCCACAGGTCATTCCCGTCAACCTCTGCTATAGAGACATTAAAACTCCTTCTTATCCTATCCTTCAGGCTCTTTAAAACCTGCCTCTTGCCCTTTAATGAATTAGAATCTGAAATAAATAATTCTATTGTGCAAATACCTACCCTCATAATCAATATATCATAAAGGCTGTTCAAAAAGCCTCAGATGCGAGGCGGAGCAAGGGGTCGCACCGCAGAACCCCCCACCCTCCCCTCCCCCTTACTAAGGGGGAGGGTTATATCCCTTAGCACCCTCACGCCTGCGCAAGCCCTTATAATGCTGCCGTCTATTACATAGCAGCCTGCAATCACACCAATATTGGATATGCTAAAGATCTGACGCACCTCTGCCCTCCCGAGGGAGCGCTCCTTTAATGTCGGCTCAAGGAGCCCCTCCATTGCAGACTTCACATCTGCAATGGCATCGTATATAACAGTATACAGCCTGATATCCACATTCTCCTTCTCTGATAGGGCAGAAGCCTTTGACTCAGGCCTTATATTGAAGCCAATAATGATTGCATTGGATGCAGAGGCAAGCATTACATCTGTCTCTGTAATTCCGCCGACTGAGCCGTGTATGACATTAAGTTTTACAGCGCTGGTGCTGAGCCTCTCTAATGCCTCTGTAATTGCCTCAACAGAGCCCTGCACATCGCCCTTTACAATTATATTAAGCTCCTTGACCTCGCCCTCTTTTATCTTTGCATAAAGGTCGTCAAGGGTTATCTTCTTTGCCTTTGCAAGCTCTGCGCTCCTCTGTCTCTGGAGCCTTGTTACTGCAATCTCCTTTGCAACCTTCTCGTCCTCCGCAACCACAAAGGTATCTCCTGCCTGCGGCACCCCTTCAAGGCCAATGACCTCCACAGGTGTGGCAGGGCCTGCGCTCTCCGCCTTCCTGCCCATATCATCTATCAATGCCCTTACCCTTCCAAAGAAGGTTCCTGTCACAAAGACATCGCCAACCTTAAGTGTGCCGCTCTGTATAAGGACTGTTGCAACAGGACCCCTGCCCTTATCAAGCTTTGCCTCAATAATTGTTCCCCTCGCAGACTTATTTGGATTCGCCTTGAGCTCAAGGACATCTGCCTGAAGGAGTATCATCTCAAGGAGGGTTTCCAGATTTATCTTCTTCTTTGCGGATACCTCTACATATATGGTCTCGCCGCCCCATGCCTCGGGGACAAGTTCATACTCTGTTAAAGCCTGTTTTATCCTCTCCGGGTTTGCCTCTGGTTTATCTATCTTATTTATTGCAACTATAATAGGCACCTTTGCAGCCTTGGCATGATTAATTGCCTCAATAGTCTGGGGCATCACGCCGTCATCAGCAGCAACAACAAGAACTACTATATCCGTTACCTGTGCGCCCCTTGCCCTCATTGCAGTAAATGCCTCATGGCCTGGGGTATCAAGGAAAACCACATTTTTATCGCCTACCTTAACCTTGTAGGCGCCAATATGCTGTGTAATGCCGCCGGCCTCTCCCTCTGTAACCTTTGTCAGCCTTATGGCGTCCAAAAGCGATGTCTTGCCGTGGTCAACATGCCCCATGATCGTAACCACTGGCGGTCTATGAACCAGATAAGTTGCATCATCCTGAGCCTCAACAATAAGGTCCTCTGTGGACATTGCAGATACTGTCTCTACCTTAATTCCAATACCATCTGCAATCAGGGCAGCAGCATCCAGATCAACAGGATGATTGATCGTTGCCATCATTCCCATCTCCATCAGCCTCTTTATAATCTCCCCTGACTTATAGCCTATTGCCTCGGCAAATTCCTTTACTGTAATCCCTTCATGTATTTTTATAACCTTTCTCCTCGGCTTTGTTATCTCCTCCGGGACCGCTATCCTCTTAGCCCTCTTTATAGCAGACTTATGCTTGGCAACCCTCTTTTGAAATACCTCAAGTTGATCCCATTTCACAAGATCCCTCGGATGTTTTGATTCCTTCTCTATTGTCTTCTGATTTTTAAGCTTCTTTGTTTTGTCCTTTGGCTTAAAGACCTTATCTTTATCTTTCTTCTCCTGTTCGGTCTTTTCACCAGCTTTTAAAGGCTTTTCGGCTTCTTTTTTCTCTTCTTTCTTTGCCTCTGCAGCTTCCGGTGCAGCCGCCTCTACAGGCATATCCACCGGCGGCTCAG
>JACPZJ010000200.1 GCA_016195585.1 Nitrospirota bacterium
ATGCCATGAAGGATGGTCTGGCCAACAGGATTAGCAAATGGGTCATCCTGTGTCTTTAAAAAACTTGAGGTGGCATCAGGATAAGTAGAGACTATCTCATCAAACCACTTTTTTAGGATAATATTTTTTTTTGAAGACAAAAGATTAGTGAGATTCATTCACCCCTCACCCTTAACCATAAGTAGGGGCGAGTTCACCTCGCCCTTACAGACTGTTTCTTTACAGTCCCATGCCCATTTCAATATAACCGCACGGACAAACCTCTGCACAGATATGGCAGCCGTTGCATTTTGTATAATCAGTAAACATCTTCTGTCCAACAGGCATCTTCTTGTCCTTGCTGACAGCCTCTCTCGGGCAGAATATCCTGCAGCGGTCGCATGTAAAACAGAGGCCGCAGCTCATGCATCTCTGCGCCTCAGCTATTGCCTCATCCATAGTAAGCGTCATATTTACCTCTTCAAAGGTATTGATGCGCTTCTCTACAGGCAATGACCTTAATTCATTCCGGGAAGCTGCAGGATAATAATCAAGCTTCATATCTGTATGTTTAATAGGCCTTGATGTTCCGGGCTCTCTATATTTCTGGCCGTTAAGATATGCCTCTATTGCCTTTGCGGCCATTCTCCCATGCCCAACAGCGGTCGTCGCAATATCAAGGCCAAGGACATCGCCGCCTGCATAAACGCCCTGTATTGCAGTCTCCCTGATTTTATTAACATCTATCCAGCCGTATTTATTTTTCAAGGCATCCATGCCTGTAAGGTCAGGCTCCTGGCCTATGGCAGCTATAACAGTATCAGCGCCAACAGAAAAATCCGAGCCTTCAATCGGCACAGGACGGAAGCGGCCTGATTTATCCTTTTCGCCGAGCTTCATCTTTATACATTTTATATCAACAGCGCATGCGCCTTTTTCACCTTTTTCAAGCACACACACAGGGGCGGCAAGAAACTCAAACTTCACACCCTCTTCCTCTGCGGCTGCTATCTCATGCTCAATTGCCGGCATTTCGTTTCTGGTTCTTCTGTATAGGATGGTTACATCTCCGCCAAGCCTTCTGCATGTCCTTGCAGCATCTATAGCTGTATTGCCGCCGCCAACCACAATAATCTTCTTGCCAATATCAACCTTCTCGCCATTATTTATCCTGCGGAGAAAATCAACACCTGTAAATACCCTGCGAATACCCTCGCCTTCAACATTCATCTTGCTTCCATTTTGAGCGCCCACAGCCACATATACAGCGTCATATTTCTTCTTTAAGTCTTCAAAGGAGATATCCACTCCTATCTTTGTATTGCACTTTAATTCAACACCGAGATCAAGAATATTCTGTATCTCAGCATCAAGCACCTCTCTGGGCAAGCGGTATGAGGTAATGCCGTATCTTAACATACCACCCGGCTTATCCGATGACTCAAATACAGTAACAGGATAACCTCTCCTTGCCATCTGATATGCGCATGAGAGGCCAGATGGCCCTGCGCCGATTATAGCCACCTTTTTGTCTCTCTTTTTATCTGTGAGTTTTTTAAACTTAAGTCCTCTCTTTATGCCGTGGTCTCCCACAACCCTCTCAAAGTTGTTTATAGCTACCGATCCGTCTTCTATATGCTGCCTGTTGCATCCGCTCTCGCATGGATGAGGGCAGATCCTCCCGTGCACTGCAGGAAAGGGATTCTTGTCTGTTAATATGCGCCATGCCTCATCAAAGGCCTCTTCATATGGCCTCTTTAAGTCCTTAGACTGTGCAACATAGGTCAGATAACCCCTTATATCCTCGCTGCTCGGGCACTTGCTCCTGCACGGAGGCATCTTCTTGACATATACAGGACACTTCCAGCTTTCACCGCTTGTAACAACAATATCTGACGGAGATGCTGTCTTAAGTTTTATAACCCCAGTTTCGCTGATAATCTCTTCTAAAAGTTGTGTTTCCACTTTATTATTCCTCCTTACATCTGTCCACAGTAGAGATTGCTTCGGCTTCGCCTCGCAATGACAGGAACAAGTTGTGTCATTCCGAACGAAGTGAGGAATCTCATCTTTATAATAGCTCTACAACCTAACCTGCGCAGAGGTATTAAATGTTGTACGCGCAAAGCGGTATGTATCTATATGATATTTTGTAAACTTAAAGCCCGTAACCTCAAAGAAATGTTTCCAGCCAATACGTTCTATCCATTCACCAATACGTTCATATTCCTTGGCGCCTTCCTTATAGGCTTTTAGTATCTTGCGGACAGCATCGCCCACCTCCGGCCAACGCGGCGGATTATTCGGAAGCCCGTAGGTTGCAAGCTTCATAAAAGAGGGGCCGCTTCTTGTATTTGCTGACTTGCCGCCGACCCATATTGAAAGTGTATCTGTTTTCGGATCCCTTATTTCCATGCTCGGACACTGCCCGTGGCATGCGCCGCAATACATGCACTTCTCCTCAACCACTTCAAGGCTGCTTTTCCCCTCCACGCTAATCGGACGTATGGCTGCAACAGGACATATGGCAGTAACCTTTGGAAGCTCGCATATCTGCATATTTTTGTGATTAATTGTTGGCGGATGGTGATGCTGTAGGTTGATCGCTATGTCCGCCTGGCCGCCGCAATTAATACTGCAGCAGGATGTTGAAATCTTAACACGTTGAGGAAGGCGCTCGTTGGTAAATTCCTCATAAAGATCATCCATAAGGGCCTTTACCGCTCCCGCTGCATCAGTGCCGGGCAGATTGCAGTGCAGCCATCCCTGCGTATGGAGAATATTGGATACAGAGTGGCCTGTCCCTCCTATGGGAAAGCCGAGGATGGTAGTAACATCCTTTATCAATGGCTCTATATCCTTTTCATTAGTAACAAGAAACTCTATGTTGCAGCGGCTTGTAAACTTGAGGTGGCCCTGACAGTATTTATCTGCAATGTCGCAGACCTTTCTTACTGTATCAATGCTCATTGTGCGCGGTGAACCTGCTCTTATAACATAAAGCACATCCCCGTTCTCAGCCACGCGCTTGATTATTCCGGGCTTTACCTTTTCATGATACTTCCACTTCCCATAATTCTTTATCATTATGGGATGCAGAAATTTCTTAAAATCAGGCGCCCCATTATCCCTCGGCGCCATCTTTTTTGTTGGTGTCGTAGTCATTTTATTAATCCTCCATAAAAATTATAAATCCGATATTATTAATTCCATTAAGTCTTAAACTAATTTCCTGTCACTAACAGTTATTACATTTCTTGAATGTCATTCCCGCAGCGTATTTGAGCGGGAATCCATGGTTCGACAGGCTCACCATGC
>JACPZJ010000197.1 GCA_016195585.1 Nitrospirota bacterium
CATTGGCTCGCCCTTTGCCCTTGCAATGTATACAGTAGATATCGTGTGAAGCCTCGCATCCCTTCTGGGATCAGAGTATGTATGAAACTGCCTGATTAGTTCCACATTCAGCGATGTCTCTTCTCTTGCCTCTCTTACTGCTGCATACTCCAGGCTCTCGCCATAATCCACAAAACCGCCGGGTATTGCCCAGCCATGCGGAGGATTCTTTCTTCTTATCAGGACTATGCCTTTATCTTTTAGCTCAATAATAATATCCACAGTAGGGAGTGGATTCCTGAATTGCTGCTTACTGCGCCCCACCCTTAACAACCTCTTCCATCTGCGACCTCTCTTCCTCTCTCTCCATAAGGCTTACTGCCTTGTGCGGGATAATAGTAGAGACAGCATGTTTATAAATTAGCTGCTGGGTATCCTGCTTAATAAGGATTGAGAAGTTATCAAACCCCTTGATTGTCCCTGTCAGCTTTACCCCATTCATAAGATACACTGTGACAGGTATTTTTTCCTTTCTAAGCTGATTGAGAAAGAGATCCTGAAGATTTGTATTTGTTTTGTTCATGCTCCACTCCTTTCTTCGCCCTCCATGGTAATGATAACCTGATGATAGCCTATTTCTTTTATAACTTCAACCTTTTTTTAATATCTGATGCAAGCGCACCTGTATTAATATCATCAACATTATGCCATTCAATCCTCTTATCCTTATTAAACCATGTATACTGCCTCTTTGCATATCTCTTTGTATCCCTCTTTATCAGCCTGACCGCCTCGGAAAGATCATATCTTCCTTTTAAATAACCGAGAATCTGTTTGTACCCCACTGCTGTCATAGAACTTATATGCTCATCATATCCCTTCTTTAGCAAAGATATGACCTCATCCACAAGGCCGCTGCGCATCATCTCATCAACCCTCTCTTCTATTTTCTTATAGAGTCTCTTTCTGTCCATTGTCAGACCGATGATAAGGGTATTATAATTTCTCTCTTCAAAGGCATGGGCCTTATGAAAATGGGATATCGGCCTTCCCTCAATATGATACACCTCAAGGGCCCTTATTATCCTTACAAGATCATTTGGGCTTGTCCGTTCTGCTGTCTCAGGGTCAGCCTCTTTTAGTTTGCTATATAGATAACCCCTGCCTTTTTCCTTTTCCTCCTCTTCAAGCCCCTTTCTTATTTTCTCATCTGCCTGCGGCCCCTCCCACAGGCCGTCTATTACTGCCTTTATATACAACCCTGTGCCGCCGGCAATAATCGGGAGTTTCTTCCTGTTCCAGATGTCATCAATAACAGCCTCTACCCTTCTCTTATACTCGCCGACGCTGAAATGCTCATCAGGATTAACTACATCAAGCATGTAGTGTCTGACTCTGGCCTGCTCCTCTATTGTCGGCTTGGCTGTGCCAATATCCATCCCCTTATATATCTGCCTTGAATCAGCGCTTATAATTTCTCCGTTTAATTCCTCAGCAAGTTTGATTGCAATCCTCGTCTTACCTGCTGCAGTAGGGCCAACAATAACAAGAAGGGATCTTATCATCTTCTTTTAAACATCTTTTCCAAATCTGTCTTTGTAAATTTTATAACTATCGGCCTCCCATGCGGGCATGTGAAGGCCGAACAAACATCCATTAAGTCCTCTATTAATGCCGACATCTCTTTATTGGTCAGGCGCTGATTTGCCCTTATGGCGCCATGGCAGGCCATGAGGATAATAATCTTATCTACTATCTCGTTCCTTTCAGGCCTCCTCTGAAAAGAGTTCAGGCCGTCAATTATATCCAGAAGCAATTGCTTAATCTCATTATTCTCAAGCAGGGATGGTATTCCGCGGATGACATAACTATCCGCGCCAAATGCCTCTATTCCAATGCCAATGTCTGAAAGGATGCCAATATAATCCTTCAATATCACAGATTCAGCGCTGTTAAGGGTTATCTGTTCAGGAATCAGCAGTTGCTGTATCTCTATTTTATTATTGTTATAAGAATTCTTCAGCCTCTCATAGAGTATCCTCTCACCTGCTGCATGTTGATCAATCAGCCAGAGTTCGCCGCCTGCATCTGCTACAATATAGGTATAATCTATCTGGCCGAGGGGGATTACACTGCGCTCGGTGAGTTGACTAAGTTGAATAGGTTGATTGGATAATTCTGCCGCCCCATGACCCATGACCCTTGCCCCTTCTATTGCATACCCTGATCGCCTCTCGTAATCAGCATCAGGGCTTGAAACAAGAAACTCTCTTCTTTCATGTCCTTTGCTGCCCCTTTGTATCAAATAGTTTACCCTGCCTCCCTCTGTAACAACATCACCCTTTAAGAGCCCATCTTTCACAATCTTCTTTACAGCCTCATATACTGCAGTCTGATTGAGAAATCTCACCTCCCTCTTTGTGGGATGGACATTTACATCCACCTGTGAAGGAGGAATATCTATAAAAATAACCGCAGCAGGATAGCGGTCTTTGGGAAGCAATGTATAAAAGGCATCGTATATTGCGCGGCTTATAGCATTATTTTTAATATACCTTCTGTTTAAAAAGATATCCTGATGCGATTTATCCGCCCTGCTGAATGATGGTTTGGAAACAAAGCCAAATATACTGATACTGCCTTCCTCGCCAGAAATAGTAGACATATTATTCAGAAAATCCTCGCCATAGACCTGATTTATCCTATGGTAAAAGTGGTCTAATCCAGAACCCTGCGAAACAGTCGCTGCCCGTGGCAGATTTAATAATTCTTTATCATTATGAGATAGCCTGAAGTGTATATTGGGATTGGCAATTGCCTGCTGGTTTACAAGGGCGATGATATGGCTAAGTTCAGTGTTTTCAGACTTTAAAAATTTTAGCCTTGCCGGTGTATTGTAAAACAGATCCGCAGCCTCAATAAGTGTGCCCACTGGGGCGCCTGCCTCCTGTGTCTTTTTTATCTTGCTATCTTCTGTCTCAACCAATATGCCTGTATCTGCATCAGCAGGCCTTGTTATTATTCTGACTTTGGAAACAGAGGCAATGCTCGGAAGAGCCTCGCCTCTGAAACCCAATGTGTTTATATCAAAAAGGTCTGCCTCTTTGGTTATCTTGCTTGTTGCATGTTTTTCAAAGGCTAATAGCGCATCCTCCCTGTGCATCCCCTCGCCATTATCAGAGACACGGATCATTCTCCTGCCTGCATTAACAACATCAACAAATATTTCTGTTGCCTTTGCATCAATGGAGTTTTCAATCAGCTCCTTTACAACTGATGCAGGCCTCTCAACAACCTCTCCAGCGGCAATTTTATTGATAAGAATATCAGGAAGGACATTAATCTTAGGGGACATTAATACACCAACATAAAATTATGTGAAATCAGAAATAAGTTTGTCATTCCGCACTTGATGCGGAATCCAGAATTATTTTGTAGGGGCGAACGGCCGTTCGCCCCTACTTGATTCCTGCTTCCGCAGGAATGACATGATAAACAAATTAACTACTTAATCGTCCCCAGCTTCCCCTTGGCAAGGGGCGCCTCCTTTGACTTGGGAAAATGCTCCACAACCTTCTTTAAATAAGACTTTGCCTTAGCCTTATCCTTGAGCTCCAGATATGCAAAACCAGCCTTAAGCAGTGCTGCTGAAACCTTTTCGCTTTTCGGATAATTGGCAGAGACCTTGTCAAGGGCCTCTATGGCCTTCTTATAATCACCTTTTCCATAATAACATTCGCCGATCCAGTACTGGGCATTTGGGGCGAGTGTGGCATCGGGAAACTCAGAAAGATAGGATTGAAATCCCATTAATGCAAGGTCATAATTGCCGTTGACATAATCCTGATATGCGCGATTGTATAATTCAGAAGGATTCGGGGCTGACTTGGCTTTCTCCTGCTGGACTGGAGGAGTTGCACCCTTTTCAGGGATATTTGCATCGCCGCCTGATTTTGCCTGTAATTCAGCAATCTTTGAAGAAAGCTCTTTCAGTTTATATAACTGGTCATCAAGCCTCTGTGATATCTCAGAGACCCTGTGGTTATTCTCTTCAAGCTTACCCTGAATAAGCTGAATATCCGTAGCGAGCTTATCTATCTTCACACCCATATCAGCAATTATCTTTTGCAGATCCACCTGTCCTTTCTGGACAGTGCTTGTCCTGTCTTTTAAATAGCCCTCTATAACCTCAAACCGCTGC
>JACPZJ010000024.1 GCA_016195585.1 Nitrospirota bacterium
GAGCGGCAGGATCAGATTTTTATACACCGGGCCGAGGATGGACTGGGGTATCATAGCAGACGGCCTGTCTGCAATATCAAAAACCACAGTACAGCATGAGACAACTGTATTTGGATCCATGCTAAAGGCAACAGCAATATCGCCAATGCTGTCTGCAATTACAAAGATGCTCACTATCAGGAGGAAGGAGAGTTTTATCTTCATCAAAGGATAGCTTTTTGCTGTCTTATCTATTATATATATAATCAGCCACTGGCCGATGAGGAAAAAGACAACAGGCTTTAAGAACTCCATAGGCTTTATAATTGCGGGCGCCACCTGCGTTACTCCGTATATGCACATGGCGCCTGTTATATCAGGGATATAGCTTCCGAGTGTAATATAAAATATCGGCCAGTTTATCATCCTTATACCGAGAAGCGCTACTGCGAGGATAAGCGCAAGATAGGCCTTCTTCTCAAGCATTGTCCTCCTCTCATTGGTCATGTCCCTCTTCCACCTGCTGACAATTAAAAATGCAGAGACAAGGGTAACTGCACCAAGGACAATTGATATCACTGCAAAGAAGAGGAGTATAATTGTAAAGGCATTAATTATCATATCTTACCGCCATTATTATGCTCAATGCCGATTAATGCGCCATCCTTAAGGTTAATCTTGACATCAGCATAAGGATAGAAGGCATCGTCATGGGTGGATAACACAATAGTCATCCCCTTATTTTTCAAATCCACAAGTATAGAGATGAGGTTTTCAATTGCCTTTGCATCTATATTGGATGAAGGCTCATCCGCGATGAGTATCTCAGGGTTATTCACAAGCGCCCGTGCAATGGACACCCTCTGCTGCTCTCCGCCGCTCATCTCCTCAGACGTATGATTTATCCTCTTTCCAAGGCCGAGCATCTCAAGAAGCGCCACTGCCCGATCCTTCCTCTCTTTTTCTTTATAGACTATTGGGATCAATGGATAGGCCACATTCTCCCATGCAGAGAGCCTCGGAAGAAGATTAAAATCCTGAAATATAAAACCTATCTTATTTCTTCTGATGAGTGCAAGCGCCTCGTCAGAGAGGGCTGTAAGCTCCTCCTCATGCAAAAAGACATGGCCGCCTGTGGGCCTGTCAATGGCGCCGAGGATGCTTATAAGCGTTGTCTTGCCCGAGCCTGACGGCCCTGAGATGATTGTAATCTTCCTGCTGTTTATCTCAATACTTACATCCCTGAGCGCCCTTACCTCCTCAGGCCTTTCAGGGTTGTAGTATTTAGAGAGCCCTTCTGTTTTTAAAACAGTGTTATTTGTGTTCATATTTAACAACCAGAAACCAGACAGTAGGGGCGAGGCGATGCCTCGTCCATTTTGGACGACCCAACGGGTCGCCCCTACATTTTTACAAAGCCGTCACTTCATTGTTACTGCTGGAGAAGTTACTGCGCTCCTCCATGTTGAATACATGCTCCCCACCATTGTCAATACAAGGGCAAAGGCAAAGCTAAGAAAAAGGGGCAGAGGCATGTACCTTGCCGGCACTGGAAAGGCCGGCAGTATCCCTATCTCAGCAATAAAAAACTGTGCAATCAGAAATCCATTAAAGAGCTTTATCCATATAAATGATATCAGAAGCGCCATAGGCGCTGCTGTAAGGCTGAGCAGCAGGTTTTCAATAAATACCACCTCTATTATCTCGCTGGTCTGCCAGCCGATGGCCTTGATAATCCCTATCTCACGCCTCCTCTCCCCCATCCCAAATCCTGATACAACCAGCAGCGCAGGTATGGCAATGGCAATGGCAACTGTATAGAGGGCAGTGAATATCCCCTCCTTCATGGTAAAGCCTTTATTGAAATACTGCCTGACAAGGTCCTTTGTCTGCACCCTGATAATCGGCTGTGTCTTATCACCTTCATGGAGAGCGCTTAACACCTCTGCAATCCTCGCATTATAACCCGGCCTTGTATACACCAGCAGGTCTGACGCCTGCCCGGGCATCCTGAATATTTCTGCGGCATCATTAAAGGAGGCAAAGACAAGGTCTGCACTCCAGATGCTTGACTTGGAGGAAAATATACCCGATACCTTTAATATCCTTGATTTGTTTATATCAAGGGTAAAGGAATGGCCAATATCAAGGTTGAGCGCCCTTGCAAGGCTTGCGCCAATAATAACCTCATTCTCTTCTTTGAAGATGCGCCCTTTTTCTAAAGACAGCGAAGGAGGAAGGGCATCAGTCGGCATCCCGGCAACTACTGTAAGATAATTGCCAATGAATGACCTTCCAATTACCCTCGGCACAACCTTCAGAATACCCTCTATCCCCTGCGCCTCTTTGATAAATGACAAAGGCACTGCCGAGTTTTTTCCATACTGATCATATGTAAGATATATATCTGCCCCTTCTTCTACTGATAAAAGCGACTGGGACTTGACACCCTGAGATATGGCAATAGCCGTAATAAATGGAAGGAGTATTGCCACAAGGCATAAGACCACTACAATACTCCTCCCCTTATATCTGATTATATTTTCAGATGCAACCTTTAAAAAATTCAGATGCCGCTCAAGCATAATGATTTCCTATTTTCTGACCAGTTTACTTCCATCAAGCCCAGCCCCTCCTCCCTTGTGGGGGAGGGAAGGGTGGGGGGATGCAATAGAGCCCGTATGATCAGGGCAGTAGCAATATCCACCCGGCACAGGCCATTCAATACAGGAGCAGGAGCCCTCAATTCGCGTGTCATAATTAATATAGCACCATGCTGGTTTGGTCACTGCACCGAGACCAAGTCCGCCTGTTGCCTTCTGGAAGGAATGGATATAGCCCCTTTGCCCTGTTCTAAAGCCGTAGCTATCATATACAACTGCTGCTACTGCAAAAATAACAAGGCATATAACTAAGATTATATAAATAACATCTTTTTTCAAGAGTAGCCCCTCTATTTACATGTTACATGCCATGGCCTTTATCTTTATCATGGCCGTGTTTCTTCATCTTCTTTCCTGCGAGGCTCTTTACTGCCTCTTCATAATTTAGCACGTTTCCGCCATGTTCTTTCTGAAATACCTCTGCTGCCTCCTTTGTTGAAAAGGCAACCATTGAATTAGGCATAAGCCCTTTTTCCAGCTTATCCTTTTTAGTTGTAATGTCCGCACCCTTTACATAGTATGCCGAATCCGCATTTACCATATCCTTTGTGTTGTAGTCTGTTGCCTTCACTGCCTTGACATCATCAGCAAGATTAACCCTCAGGAGCATACCGCAGTCAGGGCTGTCTGTAATCCTTGCGCTTCCATCTTTTAATTCTATCACAAAATTCCCTTTTCCGCCCTTCATAATGCCCATGCCGCATATCTCGCAATTCATATCTGCCTTAAGGCCCTGTTCTGTGGCATTAACTAAAGAAATACTTAAAAAAATTAAAACAAAAAATGAAAATATTGTACTTATAAATCTCATTTTAATCCTCCTGATTATAACCCCCACTCCTCCCTCCCCCTTACTAAGGGGGAGGGAGAGGGAGGAGGTATTATATTATAGCAATGACAAATAAAGATTATTTTGCTTTTCCACTCGCAATTTCGGTAAATAAGGAGCTTAAGCACCCGTATCCTTCAATCCTTGAGCTATTTTCTAAATATATCAGGACAAGATTGCAGGTGGTCTTTCTATAGACAGGTTAGTTATTTGAGATTGGATTAATAAATTTTCTGGCATAAAAGAAGAAACAACAAGCTTATTATCCAGAACATATACACTGAGAATGCAGGGGTCAATATTTGATGTGGTCTGTGTAACTGGAATATCATGACAGCTCGCTGGAACTATTTTGCACTCAAAAAGCTCAGATAGCTTCTTTTTCTTTTCCTCTTTTTTTGCATGATGCGGGCATGGGGGTAATTTTGAATCTCTGTCATTCGCAGGTATAAGATTACAGAAGAGATTGCAATACGCTGCTGAACCATCATTCATCCCTGCATTAACATAGGCATAAACTACAGGAACAGACATATTCAGAGTAAATACTATTGCTACTAAAAGGGAGAGCAAAACCTTTTCTATTTTTTTCATCCTCACCTCTAATACTTGAAAATATTATATAATCAGCGAGGACTTACTGTCAAGATAAAAACCCTCTCCCTGTTCTTTCCTTTTTAGCTGGCATTCCCTTTGTCCACTATCTCCTTCAGCTCTTTGCCTGCCTTGAAGAATGGGACCCTCTTTGCCGGCACACTGACTGACACCCCTGTCTTCGGGTTTCTGCCGTCCCTCTGCCTTCTCTGTCTTATCCTGAAGCTCCCGAATCCCCTTATCTCTATTTTGTTGCCCTTTGCGAGAGACTCCTTGATGCTGTCAAATATGCTGTTGACAATAACCTCTGTCTGCCTCTTTGTTAACCCCTGAATCTTTTCTGAAACCTTCTCTATTAATTCTGCCTTTGTCATATATTACCTCCCCAGGCTAAAAATTAATAATTTAAAGTATATATCTATACTCTAAGCTTATATTACCCTTTCTCAACCCCTCGCCAATACCTCCAAAAAATTCCTCTTTAAGTAAATCCAGGAATGGGAACCCACTCTCCCTCTCAACTATAACAGGCTCCCCTTTTATACCAGCAAGCCTTGCTGTTATGTTAATAGCATCCTGAAGCGTACCCAGTTCATCAACCAGGCCAAGCTCCTTGGCCTGTCTGCCGGTATATATCCTTCCATCAGCCAGCCCCTTCACTGTCTCGGGCTTCATCTTTCTCCCCTCTACCACCGCACTGACAAACTGGGCATATACATCGTCTATTATGCCCTGAAGCAGTTCCTTCTCCTCCTTTGTAAGCCCCCTGAATGGCGAGCCGATATCTTTATGCTTGCCGCTCTTTATTACCACCCCCTCTACGCCTATCTTCTTAAACAGCCCTTCTAAATTTGCGAATTCCATTATTACGCCGATGCTCCCTGTTAGTGTGCCGGGATTTGCCACAATCAAATCAGATGCACAGGCAACATAGTAACCGCCGGAGGCTGCAACAGTACCCATGGAGGTTACAATCTTTTTACCTTTTTTCTCTTTTATCCATCTAAGCTCTTCATAAATCTCCTGCGATGCCACAACACCGCCGCCGGGGCTGTCTACCCTGAGGAGGATAGCCTTTACAGAGGGATTGTCTGCATATCTTCTTATCTCTTTTACTGCCTTTTTTGAATCAACTATAACACCCTTTATATTTATAATTGCTATCTTTTCGCCGCCAATGCCGACCTTCTTGCCCATAATCATCGTAATCCCAAAGGAGGAAATGAATACAATTACGATAAGGGATGCTAATATTATAAGGCCTATGACTAATGGTCTCTTTTTCACCTTCAATCCCTCCTTTTATTCATCTTCTTTCTTATTATTGACCTTCCTTGCCACAGCGCCCAGACTGAGATCAATATCATCCTGCGTCTTTAAATAGTCTGCAACATCTGCCTTCTCCATGTCTTTTTTATATGTCTTTATGCTCAGGCCAATCTTCCTGTCTTTTTTATCCACCTTTATAACCTTGGCTGCAACCTCAGAACCGACTGTGAAGGCTGTTTCAATCTTTGCCGGAGGCTCTACTCCTGCCTCAGAGGAATGGATAAGCCCTTCTACTCCTTCCTCCAGCTCAACAAATATGCCAAAGTCTGCAACCTTCGCAACCTTTCCCTTTACAGATGTTCCGACCTTATACCTTTCCGGAATCTCCTTTTCCCATGGGTCAGGTGTGAGCTGTTTTATGCCGAGAGAGACACGCTCCTTTTCACTATCAATCTTTAATACCACCGCCTCTATTTGCTGACCTTTCTTCAGCGCCTCTGACGGGTGTTTTATATGTTTTGTCCATGAAATATCTGAGACATGTATCAAACCATCCACACCCTCTTCAAGTCCGACGAAGGCGCCAAATTCAGTAATATTCTTAATCTTCCCTTCTATCCTTGTGCCAACAGGATATTTACTCCTCACAATCTCCCATGGATTGGGAATTATCTGCTTCATGCCGAGGGATATCTTCCTATTCGCTTTATCTATTGAAATGACAACAGCCTCAACAACATCCCCTGGTGAAACTATCTTTGATGGATGCTTCAGCTCATGAGACCATGACATCTCTGAAACATGTATCAGGCCTTCAACCCCGTGCTCAAGTTCAATAAAGGCGCCGTAATCTGTAATACTCACCACCCTCCCCCTCATCCTTGTGCCAGGCGGGTACTTTTTATCTGCCTCTTTCCATGGATCCTCTGTCTTCTGCTTATATCCGAGGGAGACCCTGTTTGTATCCTTGTCATACTTTAGCACAAGGACGCTAATCTTATTACCTACAGAAAATACCTCGGAAGGATGGTTTACCCTTCCCCACGAGATATCAGTAATATGGAGGAGGCCGTCTATGCCGCCAAGGTCAATAAAGACACCGTATTCAGTAATATTCTTCACAGTGCCCTCAACAAGCTGGCCTTCTGTCATGTTTTCAAGGAGCCTTTTTCTGGTGCTGTCCCTCCTTTCCTCCAGCACCGCCCTTCTTGACATAACAACATTTCCCCTCTTATTATTCATCTTGATAATCCGCATCGGGAAGGTCTGGCCTATTAATCTATCTATATCCTTTAAAGGACGGAGGTCAATGTGAGAGCTCGGGAGGAATGCCTTTACGCCGATATCAACAGTCATCCCGCCCTTTATCTTTGATGTTATTTTCCCCTGAACTATCTCATTATTTCTATATGCCCTTTCAATATCAATCCATATCAGCACCTTATCAGCCTTTTCCTTTGAGAGAATAAGATTCCCATCGTTATCCTCACGCTCCTCTAAATAGACATTAATCATATCGCCTATCTTTATCTTGGAAAGGTCATGCGGTGTGAATTCTTCAATAGGGATCATGCCTTCTGACTTGAAACCTATATCCACCATTACGCCATCCCTGTGTATGGCCATTACTGTTCCCTTTACAATTGATCCCTCTTCAATCTTAGTGAAGGTCTCATCATAAAGTTTGGATAGTTCGCCATTCTGGCCTTTGCCGCTGGCAGCGTCATTCTCTCCCAATTCATCCTTCCACTTCAAATGTCTCTTAAATTCATGTTCGTGACTCCCGCTGTCCTCTTTCTCCATCGTGCCCTTAGCACCTCCTACTGAGATTATACTCCTAACCTATCCTCCCTTTAATATCCTTTAATTTATGAATAACCTCATTTATTATCCAGTCAGGTGTTGATGCGCCTGCTGTAATGCCAACCTTCTTTATACCCTTAAACCACTTCTCCTTAATCTCATCCGCCACCTCAATATGGTATACACTCTCTGTCTCCTCTTTACATATTGCAGCAAGGCGGCTTGTATTTGCGCTGTTCCTGCCGCCGACTACAAGCATTACATCAACATCCTTTGCTATCTCTCTTGTCTCGGCCTGCCTTATACTCGTGGCATCACATATAGTATTTAAAATCTTTACATCATGCGCCGCCTTCAGGGCCTCATCTATCACCTTCAGGAGATTTATCCTTGACTGGGTTGTCTGGCTGACAATGCCCACCTTTTTGCCTTTTAATAATCCTGCTAATCCCTCTCCTGTCTCTGTAACAATAACCCCATCGCCTGCATAACCGATGATACTCTTAACCTCCGGGTGTTTCTCATCGCCAACTATAACTATCTGATAGCCTTCTTTTCTCAGCTTTGTTGCATGCTGCTGCGCCTTTTTTACAAAGGGGCATGTGGCATCAATAATCTTATTTCCCTGTTTATTTATACCTTCTATAACCTGCGGGGTCACACCATGAGACCGTAAGATAACCACACTTTTATTAGTATCCGTATACGATTCTACTGCATTTACCCCTTCCTCTGCAAGTTTTTTTACCACCTGAGGGTTATGAATAATAGGGCCTAATGTATAGACATCCTTCCCATAGCTCTTTGCAGTATCAAAGGCAAGTTTAATCGCCCTCTTTACACCAAAACAAAAGCCGGCATTCTTTGCGACTAAGATTTCCATCTCGCTTCGCTCCATTGTAAAATGAAAATTGCAAAATTTAAATTGTAAATTTATTTTCCTTCATTTTAAAATTTTCAATTTCCAATTTTCAATTTACAATAATTCCTCTTTTAACTCTGCGATCCCTTCCATTATCCTTTTACTGATATCGCTATAAAGATCTTTATTGCCCCTATTCTCTTCTATCATCCCTGTAAAGTCAATAGGTTTCCCAAAGCTGACAATCACCTTTTTAAAACGAAGCCTCTTTGAATCCCTCGGAAGAACCTCTTCAGAGCCTTTAATATATGCCGGGACAACCTTTGCGCCGCTCAGGGCGACTATCATCCCCACACCAGCCTTTCCCTCCCTAAGCCTTCCGTCCCTGCTCCTTGTCCCTTCAGGAAAGAGGAGCATAGGCTCTCCCTTTTTTAATCTCCTTACAGCCTCCTTTATTGCGCCGCTGTCCCCAGTGCCCCTTTTAACCGGAAAGGCCTTCCACTTTCTTAAAATCCATGCAAAGACAGGATTACGAAAGAGGTCATCACGGGCCATGTAATTTACCCTTCTGCTTATTACGCACCCGACAAATGGCGGGTCAAGATAGCTCACATGATTGGATGCGATTATCACGCCGCCCTTCTTGGGTATATTGCTGTGCCCTATAACCTTTACCCTAAAAAAGACCTTTGCTATTATAAAAAATATCAGATGAAATACAGCATAAAACATTTCTCAGTATCCCCCTCACCCTCCCCTCTCCCCCAAGGGGAGAGGGTATCTTTTATTTTACCTCACCAAAGGGGAGAGGGCACCTCTTATTTCCTCTCCCCGATGGGGAGAGGATTAAGGTGAGGGGTCTTTGCCTTTACCTGTTTTTTGGAAATCTCATTCAGCATCTTTTTCACCACACCCTCTGCATCAAGTCCTGTAGAGTCTATTACAATAGCATCCTCTGCTATGCAGAGAGGCGCAATATCCCTCTTTGTATCATTATGGTCCCTTTTTCTTATGTCTTCTGTTGTATCCTCTATTTTTATATCCAGACCCTTTGCCTTGAGTTCGCTGTATCTCCTGCGGCCCCTCTCCTTCACATCAGCATCAAGAAAGAATTTAATATCTGCATCAGGAAAGACAACTGTGCCAATGTCCCTGCCTTCAAGCACAGCGCCGCCCTCTTTTCCAAACTGCCTCTGAAGCTCCAGCAGCCTCTTTCTTACGCAGGGGGCAGCAGAGACCTTAGATGACAGCATCCCTATCTCAGGCGTTCTAATATAATTGCTGGCATCCATGTTATCTATAAATATCCTTTCCTCTCCGCTTATCAATCTTATTTCAATCTCGGTTTCCTTACACAGCCTCTCCAGCGATGACTCATCATTTACATCAATACCTTTTTTTTTTGCCTTCCATGCAATGGCACGGTACATTGCACCCGTATCCACATATATATATCCCAGTCTCTTTGCAGTAAGTCTGGCCGCTGTGCTTTTGCCTGCGCCTGATGGGCCGTCAATAGCAATGATTAATTCCTTTCGCAAAATCTATCACCTCTTCAATAAATTCAGCTTCTCCATAAAATCCGGAAAGGATGTATTTATCCATTCTGTATCCTCTATTATTGTCTCGCCGTCTGCCCTGAGTCCTGCAATAATAAGGGCCATCGCAACCCTGTGGTCGCAATAGCTCTTGCAGACAGCGCCAGAAAGCCTCTCCCTGCCTGCAATCCTTAACCCATCATCAAACTCCTCTATATCAACGCCCATCCTTCTTAAACCATCTGCCATTGCTGCAATCCTGTCGGACTCCTTTACACGAAGCTCCTTTGCATCACGGATTACTGTCTCTCCATCTGCAAGCGCGCCTGCAACGCACAAAATTGGAAACTCATCAATAGCCCTCGGCACAAGCCCGCCGGATATAACAGCGCCCTTTAATGGCGAATATCTTATCCTGATATCTGCCACAGGCTCAAGACCAAAATCCCTCTTATTTAATATCTCTATATCAGCCCCCATCATTTTTAATATATCTATTATTCCTGTCCTTGTGGAATTAATGCCTGTGTCCCTGATAATAACATCAGAGCCTTCCACAACAGATGCAGCCACCATAAAAAAAGCCGCAGAGGAGATGTCTCCTGGTATCTTTAACTCAGCGCCCTTTAACCTCTGGCCGCCCTTTATGCTGACTGATAATCCCTTCTCTTTAATCTCGGCGCCGAGATATCTCAGCATCCTCTCTGTGTGGTCGCGGGATTTCATCGGCTCTGTGATTTTAGTCTCTCCTTCTGCATATAATCCTGCCAAGAGGAGAGAGGATTTTACCTGTGCGCTTGAGATCGGTGAATTATAATCTATTCCCTTTAGCTTTGTGCCTTTAATAGCAACAGGCGCATTAATATCATTCTCCCTCCCGCTTATATCTGCACCCATCATCTTAAGAGGCTTTATCACACGGCCCATGGGTCTCTTTCTTAAAGAAGAATCGCCTGTAAGAACAGAAAAAAAACCTTGACCTGCCAAGAGGCCTGTCAGAAGCCTTATACCTGTGCCTGAGTTGCCGAGGTCAAGGACATTCTCAGGCTCCCTCAATCCCAAGAGCCCCTTTCCATTCACAATAATAGATTCCGTACCAATGCCCTCTATATCTACCCCGAGGTTTAACATCGCCCTCGCAGAGTTTATTGTATCCTCTGCCGTCAGGAAGCCTGTTATCCTTGTTTTGCCTTCGGATATGCCGCCTATCATAACAGCCCTGTGGGAAATGGACTTATCCCCGGGCGCCTTTATCTCACCCTTTAATGCCTTTGTCAGATTGACCTTTAATGTCTTCACTTAAGCCTTTCCCTCACCGCCCTTGCCTTTTCAAACTCTTTTATAAGCCCCCTGCCGTTTCCATCCTTGATATATCTTTTTATCTTATTAAGATTCTTCTGATACTGATTAATCATGGCAATAATATTTTCCCTGTTATTTAAAAATATATCCAGCCACATCTCAGGGGAGCTCTCTGCAATCCTTGTAAAGTCCTTAAATCCGCCGCCAGAGAAGGATATAAAATTATTTCCTTTTTCTTTAATCTCTGCCACTGTGTTTACAAGTGAGTAGGCAGCAATATGCGGCAGATGGCTGACTGCGCCGAGCGCCTTATCATGCAGCATCGGATCCATTAATACCACCTCAGCGCCAACAGCCTTCCATAATGCAGATATTTTTTTAAGCGCCGTTGTATTTGTCTTTGATGTTGGCGTCAGGATGCATCTTGTGCCTTCAAAGAGCCTTGGGGTTGCAGCCTTAACCCCTGACCTTTCCTTTCCTGCTATTGGGTGGCCGCCGACAAAGAATACACCCTTTGGAAGCAGGCCTTCTATCCTGCTGACCAGCCTGCCCTTTACGCTTCCCACATCTGTAACAATTGCACCCTGTTTAATGCCCGGTATCATCTGCCTGATGCATCTTTCAAAACTTCCAACAGGCGTGGCAATAACAATCAGATCAGCGTCCTTTACAGCCTTTGACATGTCATGTGTGTAGTTATCAATAACCTTTAGCCTAACTGCCTCTCTCAGGTTAGCCGCCCCTCTGCCGAATCCTATTATCTCTTTTACAATGCCCTTTTCCCTGCCTGCCATTGCGAGTGAGCCGCCGATAAGCCCGACTCCAACAACCGCAATTCGTCTAAAAAAGGGGGTGGCCATTACAGATTAAAGCTCCCTTCCAACAGCCTGTGCAACCAATCTCAATTCTTTCATCAATTCCTTGAATACCTTTGGCTTTAATGACTGCTCGCCGTCAGAGAAGGCCTCTTCTGGATTTGGATGGACCTCAATTATAAGGCCGTCAGCGCCTGCTGCAATCGCTGCCTTTGCCATTGGCGCAACCAGATCCCACTTGCCAACGCCATGGCTCGGATCAACAATCACAGGCAGATGGCTAAGTTTCTTTATTACAGGAACAGCGGAGAGGTCAAGTGTATTTCTTGTGTAGGTCTCAAATGTGCGGATTCCGCGCTCACAGAGCATCACCTTTGTATTTCCCTTTGACATGATATATTCTGCTGACATGAGCAACTCTTTTATAGTTGCAGAAAGGCCGCGCTTAAGAAGCACAGGTTTTTCATAGCCTCCAACATCGGTCAATAATCTAAAATTCTGCATGTTCCTCGCGCCTATTTGAATTATATCTGTGTACTGTAAGATAAGCTCAATATCCCTCGGATCCATGACCTCTGTAATAACCAGTAAGCCTGTCTTCTTCTTTGCCTCTGAAAGGAATTTCAGGCCCTCAGGGCCAAGTCCCTGAAAGGCATAGGGGGATGTCCTCGGTTTAAAGGCACCGCCGCGGATAAATGTCGCCCCTGCCGCCTTTACATCCTCTGCAATCTGAATAAGCAATTCCTTTTCCTCTACTGCACAGGGACCTGCCATGACATGTATCCTCTTTCCGCCTATCTTTACGCCATTATCAAATTCTATAACCGTATTCTCCTTTTTAAATTCCCTGCTCACAAGCTTGAAGGGCTGCAATATGGGCATTACCTTCTCTACACCCGGAAATACCTCAAGGGGCTGATTGGCAAGAACCCTCTCGTCGCCAATGACGCCGATTATAGTCCTCTCCTCTCCCTTTGACATATGTATCTGGAGCCCAAAACCCTTTAGCTTCTCCACTATATGATCTATCTGCTCCTTTGTTGCATCTGGTTTTAATACTATTATCATTTAACCTTTCCCCCTTCTTGCCTTGTCGGCAGACAGGTTACCTGCCGCTGGATAGGAGCCGAGTATCTTTAAAAAGAGGCTCCTCTTTTCCAAATTATTCAATGCCCTCTTTACCCTGTCCTCTTCTATATGACCGTCCATGTCCACATAAAATATATATTCCCACGCCCTCTTTCTTGAAGGCCTTGACTCTATCTTTGTCAGATTAATCCTGCTTTCTGAAAAGGGTTTAAGCATATTAAAGAGCGCGCCTACTTCATCCTTAACAGAAAACATGATGGATGTCTTGTCCTTTCCTGTCCTCGGCAGCGATTTCTTTCCAATTATCAGAAAACGGGTAAAGTTATGGATATTATCCTCAATCCTTCTCTTTGCAATCTTCAGGCCGTAGATTTTTGCAGCAAGCTCGCTTGCAATTGCGCCTGCCTGCGGTTCCTCGGCTGACATCTCTGCTGCCTTTGCGCTGCTTGAGACCTCTGCAATCGGTATCTCAGGGAGATTATTTTCAAGCCAGATGCGGCACTGTGCAGCAGGCTGTGGATGGGAGTATATCTTTCTTATATCCTCCATCCTCCCTGACTTTGACATCAGATTATGAGAGACCTCAAGGAGTATCTCGCCAACTATCTTTACATCTGAGTCAACGAAGATATCAAGGGTAGAGCTTACTATGCCTTCTGTTGAATTTTCTATAGGAACAACGCCGTACTCTGCCTCGCCCTTTTCAACCTCATTAAAAACCTCTTTTATACTGCTTGCGGGCAGATACTGTGCAGAATCGCCGAACTGCTGCATGCATGCAAGGTGGGTAAATGTAGCCTTTGGACCGAGATATGCAACGCGTAGCCTCTGCTCAAGGGAAAGGGATGCAGACATTATCTCTCTGAATACCGCCCTTACTCCTTCCTGCGGAAAGGGGCCTCTATTCTCACCCTCAAGCCTCTCGTATATCTTTCTTTCTCTCTCAGGGGAGTGAAATTCTGCCTTTGCCCCTTTCTTTATCTTGCCGATCTCAATTACAAACCTCGCCCTTCTGTTCAATAGTTCCAGCATACTGGAATCTATTTTATCAATCTTTTCACGGTATCTTTTTATCTCATCCTTCAAATATGTATAAATACCTCCAGAGGGCTGTAACTTGTGGAAATATAATAACTTATCGGAATCTTAATTGCAAGATTTTTTTTATTTACCCCGTTAGAAAGGCTCACCATTTACCCCGCAGGTAACCAATGGTCTTGCGAGGCTTATATACCAACCTTTCTAACGGGGCTTACAACAACCTCATCGTCAGGTTTTACCCATCCGCCTTTCAGCACCTTTGCAAAAATACCTTCCCTCGGCATCACACAATCGCCTGCCTGATAATAAATATTGCATCTTTCGTGGCAGACCTTTCCTATCTGGCTGACCTCCATCTCAACTTCATTGCCAATAATCAATTTAGTTCCTATCGGCAGGCTTGCAAGTTCAATCCCCTGAATAGTAAGGTTCTCTGCAAAATCTCCGGGATTAACATTCAGACCGA
>JACPZJ010000191.1 GCA_016195585.1 Nitrospirota bacterium
GGCATCCATATTAAGGGAGGAGCATATAGAAAGGCTGAAACAGAGATGCAAGGATATTGATGTTGAGATATATGCAGGTGTGGAGGGCATGATTAAGGCAGCCGCTGATGATGATGCTGATATGGTTGTATCAGCCATTGTAGGCGCAGCAGGCCTTATACCAACTGTTGCTGCCATCCGCGCAGGCAAGGACATTGCCCTTGCAAATAAAGAGACAATGGTTATGGCAGGCGAAATAGTTACAAAGGAGGCAGAAAAAAAGGGCATAAAGATACTGCCTGTAGACAGCGAACACAGCGCTATTATACAGTCCCTCGCAGGTTATAAAAGGGACGGTGTAAAGAGATTGATACTGACTGCCTCTGGCGGCCCGTTTTATGATATGCCTGCCTCAAAAAGTAGATGGATAAAACCAAGGGATGCGCTGAGGCATCCAAACTGGAAGATGGGCCGGAAGATTACTATAGATTCAGCAACCCTTATGAACAAGGGGCTTGAGGTGATAGAGGCAAGATGGCTCTTTGATATGCCTGCTGAAAGGATTGATGTATTAATTCATCCTGAAAGTATTGTCCATTCTATGGTAGAATATATAGATGGGTCAGTTATTGCCCAGCTCGGTGTGCCTGATATGAGGATACCTATTACCTATGCCTTAAGTTATCCTGAACGTTTAAATGGCGGCTTCCCTTCCCTTGACCTTGCAAAGGTAGGGAGCCTTACATTTAAAAGGCCTGATACAAAGAGGTTCCCATGCCTGTCTTATGCATACGAGGCATTAAGGATTGGAGGCACAATGCCTGCTGTCCTGAATGCTGCAAATGAGGCGGCAGCGAGGGCATTTTTAAGGGAAGAGATAGGGTTCCTTGACATACCAAAGGTTATAAAAAGGGTAATGAAAGGACACACCAGGCAGGATATTGCAACTATAGAAGATGTGCTCCTTGCAGACCGATGGGCGCGGGAGCATGCAGAGAATCTAATTAAGAGGGGTTTAAAAAGATGACAACATTAGCATCAATAGTTATTGTATTGGGTGTATTGATCTTTGTCCATGAGCTCGGCCATTTTCTTTTTGCAAAGTGGATGGGGGTTGGCGTATTAAAATTTTCCATGGGCCTCGGGCCAAAGCTGATAGGCTGGAAATGGGGAGAGACAGAGTATGTAATCTCCGTGATTCCATTTGGCGGTTTTGTCAAGATGGTCGGTCAGGAGGACCTGAAGGTTCAAAGCCCTGATGAGATAAAGGAGGAGGATAAAGAGAAGTCATTCCTTCACAAGGGCCCGTTAAAGAGGAGCGCTATTGTTGCAGCAGGCCCGGCATTTAACTTCTTCCTTGCCTTTGTATTGTTTACCGCCATTGTAATTGCAGACGGTATTCATATAAACATCCCCCAGTTAGGAGAGATAGCAGAGAACTCACCTGCTGCTGCGGCAGGTTTCATAAAGGACGACAGGGTTGTATCCATAAACGGAAAGCTGATAAAATCATGGGATGAGATGGTGGAGATCGTGAGAGAAAGCTCAGGCAAAAGGCTCATGTTTATTGTGGAACGGGAGGGGAAGCAGGTTGAAATTTCTGCTACGCCTGAGACTAAAAAGACCAAGACCATTCTCGGTGAAGAGATAGCGGTAGGCCAGATAGGGGTAATGAATGCGGGCAAGGTTATTGCAGAAAAGGTCAATCCTGTGTATGCAGTATATTACGGCGCACTTGAGACATGGAGGTGGTCAAGCTTTATAGTCATGGGCATAATAAAGATGTTTCAGGGTGTGGTCTCTCTAAAGGAGATAGGCGGTCCCATGCTCCTTGCTGATATGGCAGGAAAGGCTGCTGACGCAGGTGTTCTGAATCTCCTCATGTTCATCTCCATTGTCAGCATAAACCTTGGAATTATAAACCTCCTTCCAGTCCCTGTGCTTGACGGCGGGCACCTCCTCTTTTTTGCCATTGAAGGCATAATAGGAAAGCCGTTAGACCAGAGGAAGATGGAGATTGCACAGTGGATAGGCATGGGTATTCTCGGCTTGTTAATGGCCTTTGCCATTATTAACGACGCAATGCGGTATTCTGATGGCATCCTGAATTTTTTTAGAAAGATTATAGGTTATTCAGTGTAGGCCATGTTCATCAATAGAAAAAAAACTCGCCAGATAAAGGTTGGCTCTGTGCCGGTTGGCGGCAATGCGCCCATCTCTGTCCAGTCCATGACAAATACAGATACGAGGGATGTGGATGCAACAGTCAGCCAGATAAAGAGGCTTGAGGATGCAGGGTGTGAGATAATCCGTGTAGCAGCGCCGGATAAGACTGCGGCAGAGGCGCTCAGCGCAATAAAAAAACAGATAAAGATACCGCTGATTGCAGATATACATTTTGACCACCGCCTTGCATTAAAGGCAATAGAGCAGGGTGTTGATGGACTGAGGATAAATCCCGGAAATATTGGAGACAAGAAAAAGATAGAGGCAGTGGTCTCTGCCTGCAAAGATAAAGGGATTCCAATACGAATCGGCGTTAATGCAGGCTCACTTGAAAAGGATCTCCTGAAAAAATACGGCCACCCAACACCTGCTGCAATGGTAGAGTCTGCCCTGAGGCATATCAGGATACTTGAAGGCAATAACTTTTTTAATATAAAGGTCTCGCTTAAGGCGTCCAGTGTGATAAATACAATTGAGGCCTACCGCTTAATCTCCAAAAAGGTAGATTACCCGCTTCATATAGGCATCTCAGAGGCAGGGCCTCTGTTTTCAGGCACAATAAAATCTGCTGTCGGCCTCGGCATACTTCTTTCAGAAGGGATTGGCGATACCATCCGTATCTCGCTCACAGCAGACCCTGTAAAAGAGGTGGAGGCGGCATATGAGATATTAAAATCCCTCGGCCTCCGCAAGAGGGGTATAAATATTATCTCCTGCCCTACCTGCGGCAGGCTTGAGATAGATGTGATAAAACTCGCCTCAGAGGTAGAGCAGAGGCTGTCGCATATAAAAGAGCCGATTGATATCTCTGTGCTCGGCTGTGTTGTAAACGGCATCGGCGAGGGCAGGGAGGCTGATATCGGCATTGCAGGCGGCAGGGGCATCGGCATAGTATTCAAGCATGGCAAGGTAATGAAAAAGGTAAAGGAGAAAGACCTTGCAGACCTCCTTGTAACTGAAGTGAAGGAGATGATAAGGAAATAATGGGAAGGATAAAGAACAGGCTATTAGCAAAAATATTTACAAGATTTCCCTTTTTGCTAAGGGGGTATTTTCAAAGGAGAGGGTTAAGGGGCGACAGCGCGATCCCCTGGACGCCCCTTAAAAAGGATTTAAGGGATTGCAAGGTTGCAATTGTTACAACAGCAGGCGTCCATCTGAAAAGCCAGCAGCCTTTTGACATGAAGGACAAGAAGGGTGATCCATCATTCAGGGAGATACCGGCCAACATCCCAACCTCAGAGCTGATGATAACCCATGACTACTATGATCATAAGGATGCGGATAAGGATATAAATATCGTCTTTCCAATAGACCGCCTTAAAGAGATGAGGGAGGCAGGCGAGATAAAGGCTGTAGCTGATATAAACATTGGCTTTATGGGCCATATAGATGACCGGCTCCTTTCAGTTCTTATAAACAAAACAGCGCCTGAAGCAGGAAAAAGGCTGAAGGCGCAGGGGATTGATATTGTAATTCTCACACCCGGCTGAGGCATGTGCAATCGGTCAGTGGCGCTGATCCAGAGGGAGATAGAAAAGATAGGGATTTCAACAATAGGCATCTCTATTGTCAGAAGGTTTACAGAGGAGATAAGGCCGCCGAGGGCCGTGTTTTTAAAATGGCCGCTCGGCCATCCGCTGGGCGAGCCGTTTAAGGCAAGACAGCATACAACAATCCTGCGAAGGTCATTCAATGCCATTAAGGAGATTAAGGAACCGGGCGCTATTATAGATCTGCCATATAAATGGAAGAGCAAGGATTGGGAAGATCAGAGTTAATGGAATGGACATACATCATCTGAGGGTCTTTGTATCAGTATTTAAAAACAGGGGCTTTTCTAAGGCATCAGAGGAACTTCATCTCACACAACCGACCATCAGCGATCACATCAGGACATTAGAGGACGAATTAAATTGCAAACTCTTTGACAGGCTCGGCAGGACGATCATCCCCACATCGGCAGCAGACATCTTATACAGCCATGCCATAGAGGTCATAGAAAATGCCGCTGCCCTCAAAGAGGCAGTCCGCTTTGTTAAAAAAGAAATCTCAGGCAAATTAATTATCGGGGCAAGCAACATACCCGGCACATATCTCCTTCCATCACTTATTTCAGGCTTTCAGAAAAGACACCCCTCTGTTTCTTTTGAGGCAGCAATCTCTGACTCAAAGATAATCGCAGATAGGATTCTAAGGCATGAGATACTTCTGGGCATTGTCGGCGCCGCATTTAGCAAAGAACAGATAAGTTACACCCCATTTATGGAGGATGAGCTAATTGTTGTATCTTCACCCTCTTTTATAAAGGCAGCAAAAATTACAATGAAAGATCTTGTAAAATATCCGATGATCCTGCGGGAAGAGGGTTCAGGCACACGAAGGGAAACCGAAAAAATACTGGAGGGCAAAGGGGTCGGCCTTGAGGGCATAAAGATTGCAGGCACATTTGGCTCTACAGATGCAGTGAAGCAGGCTGTAAAGGCAGGGCTTGGCATTGCAATCCTGTCAAGGCTGTCTGTAATAGATGAACTAAGGCACGGTATACTTAAGGAGATAAAGATAAAAGATACAACAATGAAACGGATGTTCTGGATAGCAACACATAAGAAAAGGAGCCTCCCGCCTGCGCACACCATGTTTTTAGAATATATTAAATCCCAACCCCTATAAATGCCTTGCTAATCATAGGAATTTCCTATTTGACATATTAGTCATACCTATATAAAATAGGCCTATATAAAATCCTTAGCAAAAAGATAAAGGAGGTAAGAACAAATGCGCCAGTTTAATAGCATGTTTTATATTGCCTTAATCATCAGCCTTAGCCTTTTATTTCCCATTAATTATTCCTATGCAAAAGAAAGAAAGGTAAGTGTCACGGTTGAGGTTAATCTTAATGCGCCTGATGATGCAAGGCATGTAAGGCTTTGGATCCCTTATCCAATGTCCGATAATAATCAGGATGTAACAGATGTAAACATTAACGGCAACTTTTCTGATATGAAGATATTGAGGGAGGGGAATTACGGCAATAATGCCCTGTATGTGGAATGGAGGGAGCCGAATCAAAAGAGGAGCATAAAATATTCCTTTAATGTGCGGCGCACGGAGCTGGTTACAAAGGAATTTACTAAAAGGGAGGTTCCATTTTCAAAAGAGGAATTTAATAAATATCTTGAACCAACGCGTCTTGTTACTACAGATGGCAAGGTAAAGGAATATGCAGAGAAGATCACAAAAGGCAGGAAAGGGACGCTCGCAAAGGCGAGGGCAGTATACGACTGGGTTGCTGAGAATATGAAACGCGATCCAGATGTTAGGGGATGTGGATTCGGCGAGGTGGAAAAACTCCTTGAAACCATGAGTGGAAAATGTATGGATATACATTCGGTTTTTGTCGCCCTTATGCGGGCATCTGGCATACCTGCAAGGGAGGTTACGGGCATCCGTATACCACAGGGCAAAGAAGGCAGCATGACAGCAGCCCAGCACTGCTGGGCAGAGTTTTATCTCCACGGATATGGCTGGGTAATCGTTGATCCTGCTGATGTTGCTAAGGCGAGGCTTGAAAAGCAGCTTACTAATGAGCAGTTAAAACCATACAGGGAATACTACTTTGGCGCTGTGGATGAAAACAGGATAGCTGTTGGTCTTGGAAGGGATATCATGCTTAATCCACCCCAGAGCGGAGAGCCATTAAACTACTTTATGTATCCCTATGCAGAGGCAGATGGGGTAGCATTAAACGAAGATTTATTTGGATACAACCTCGGCTATAAGATAACATTCCGGGAGCTGTAAACAGCTCCCGCCTCCTCTCCTCTTGAAAGACTATTCAGTTTATGATATAACCTTACCTCATGCGGTATTCAAGATTACTTATTCCAACCTTAAAGGAAGACCCGTCAGAGGCAGAGGCAATAAGCCATAAATTAATGATAAGGGCAGGGCTTGTGCGCCAGCTTGCAGCAGGGCTTTATATTTACCTTCCCCTCGGCCTGATAGTCCTTGATAAGATAAACAGGATTCTAAGAGAGGAGATGAATAGCATTGGTGCGCAGGAAATCTCTATGCCCGTACTTCATCCTGCTGAGGTGTGGCAGCAGACAGGCAGGTGGAATGAGATAGGCGATGAAATGTTCCGTTTAAAAGACAGAAGCGGCAGGGATATGTGCCTCGGTATGACGCACGAGGAGATAGTAACATGGCTTGCAGCGGGAGAGATACGCTCTTATCGTGATTTGCCTCAGACATGGTATCAGATACAGACAAAACTGAGGGACGAGGCAAGGCCAAAGAGCGGTGTTTTGCGCACAAGAGAATTTTTAATGAAGGACTCCTACTCCTTTGATGCAGATGAAGAGGGCTTAGATAAGAACTATCAGCTTCATCTTGAGGCGTATAAGAAAATTTTTGAAAGAAGCGGATTAAAGTTCTATATTGTTGAGAGCGACCCTGGCATGATGGGCGGCGCTGCTGCCCATGAGTTCATGGCGCCCTCACCTGCTGGCGAGGATGAGATTGTTTTGTGTGAATGCGGTTATGCAGCAAATATAGAGCTTGCCAAATCAATTCCGACAAAACCTGAATTTTTAGACTGGAAATTGGAAGAAGTGGTAACACCAAATTCAAGGACAATAGACGAGGTCTCGGCATTTTTGAAATTGGATAAAAGGCTTTTTATAAAGAGCCTGATTGTTGTCTCCCAAAAAGGCCCTATAATGGCGCTTGTGCGCGGCGATCAGGAGGTGCATGAGAAGAAGCTAAGAAAGTTGATTGGCGAATTCAGACCTGCACATAAGGAAGAGGTAAAGGAATTTACAGGCATTGAGGCAGGGTTTATCGGGCCAATAAAATGTAAACTGCGAATTATAGCAGATGAGTCTTTAAAAGAAGGCGTCTATGTAACAGGCGCAAACAAAGAGGGCTATCATATAAGGGGTGTTGTGCCAAAGAAGGACTTTAATGCAGAGTTTACAGATATACATACAGCAAAAGCAGGCGATGGCTGTCCAAAATGCGGAAAGCCTTTGGCATTAGAAAAGGTGATTGAGATAGGAAACATCTTCAAGCTCGGCACAAAATACTCTGAGCCATTGAAGGCATACTACCTTGATGAACATGGCAAAGAGAAGCCGATTATAATGGGAAGCTACGGCATTGGTCCTGCGAGGATCGCTGCATCTGCAATAGAGCAGAACCATGATGAGAACGGCATAATCTGGCCATTATCCATTGCCCCATTTCAAGTCCAGATATTGCCATTGAACATGAAAAACGAGTCTGTAAAGAAGACAGCAGACGAGATTTATCAGGGCATATTAAAAGAGAAGATAGAGGCATTGATTGACGACAGGGAGGCAAGCCCCGGCATAAAATTCAAGGACGCTGATTTGATAGGCATACCATAC
>JACPZJ010000025.1 GCA_016195585.1 Nitrospirota bacterium
AAATACAGACGAAAACCCTGAGATAGCTGGTAAATACCGGATTATGGGCATACCAACCCTGATGTTTTTTAAGGGCGGAAAGATCGTTGATCAGGTTGTTGGCGCTGCCTCCAAAAGCCAGCTTAAGACAAAAGTAGATTCCCTCCTATAAGAGTAAGATAAAGACTCATGAAAAGTGAATACGACATTATTATAATTGGTGGAGGCCCTGCAGGACTTACTGCGGGGCTTTATGCCTCCCGTGCAAGGCTCAAGACCCTTTTGATTGAGAAGGGGCTTGTTGGCGGCCAGGTGGTTACAACAGAAAGGATAGAGAATTATCCCGGCTTTGAAGAAGGCATTGCAGGGTCGGAGCTTATTAAGAGGATGGATGCTCAGGCAAGGCGGTTTGGCCTTGAGATTATCTCCGGCAATGCGGCAAAGGTGGAGGATAGCGGTGATTCTAAGGTCGTAGCCTTAGAGGGCGGGGAAAAATTTTTCTGCAAGGCCATTATTGTTGCTGCTGGCGCAGAGCCTGCAAAGCTTGAGGTAGAAGGCGAGGACAAATACAGGGGGAGGGGTGTTTCATATTGCGCCACCTGTGACGGCGCCTTTTTCAAAAATCTAAAGATAGCTGTTATTGGCGGCGGTGATTCAGCGCTTGAGGAGGCGCTGTTTTTGACAAGGTTTGCAAGCGAGGTATACATCATTCACAGAAGGAATGAGTTCCGCGCAGTAAAGGTCATTCAGGAGAGGGTCTTTGCAAATCCCAAGATAAAGGTGATATGGGATTCTGTGATTGAAAAGATAGAGGGAGAGGATTTTGCTGTAAAGAAGATTGCGGTTAAGAATGTAAAGACAGGCGAAAAAAAGGAGCTTGATATTGACGGCGTTTTTATATATGTCGGGACAAGGCCGAATACAGATTTCCTTCCAGTAAATACCAAGCTGAATGATAAAGGCTACATATTAACAGATGATAGTATGGCTACATCCATTAAGGGCATCTTTGCAGCAGGTGATATAAGGGCAAAATTGTTGAAACAGGTTTCAACAGCAGTTGGGGACGGGGCAACTGCCGCCTTTGCAGCAGAGAGATATATTGAAGGTTTAGAGGCAAAGGGTTAATGATGAGGGTACATTATGCTTACCGAGCTCAGGATACAGAACCTTGCCATTATAGACAGGCTTGAGATAGGTTTCACTGACGGGTTTAATGTCTTAACAGGCGAGACAGGCGCAGGGAAATCAATTATTATAGACGCGCTTGAGCTTGTCCTCGGCGGAAGGGCCTCGTCAGAATTAATAAGAACAGGCGTAGACGAGGCAGTTGTAGAGGCGGCCTTTGATATAGGGGATAACAAAAAAATACTGGACTTAATAGACAGCCTTGGGATTGGGATAGCAAAGGGCGACAACCTGATTATTAAAAGGATTGTCTCCCGAACAGGCAAGAACCGCATATACGTAAATAACAGCCTTACCAATTTATCTACACTAACAACAATAGGTGATGAGCTGATTGATATCCATGGCCAGCATGAACATCAATCGCTTTTGAAGACAGATAAACATATTGATATGCTTGATGCCTTTGGCAATACTGTAGATGGCGGTGGTATTCTAAATCTGAGAAAAGATGTGGAGGCTTGCTATAGTAAGCTAAAGGCGCTGGAAGGTCGCCTGTCAGAATTAGAAAATAAAGAAAGGGACAGGGCAAGGCAGGAGGAATTTTTAATGTATCAGACAAGGGAAATAGAAGAGGCATCTCTCAAGCCCAAGGAGGATGAGGGGCTTTCTGCAGAGAAGGCTGTTGCATCAAATGCTGAGAGGCTTTCCACCCTTTCTAATAATGCCTATGCAAGGCTCTATGAGGGTGACAGCCCTGTTTTGAGCGAGCTGGCAAAAATATTAGCCTCACTCAGTGATATAAATAAAATAGACAGCAGGATGGATGAGCCGGTAAGGCTCTGCCAGTCAGCGATCAATCAGCTTAATGAGGCTGCAAAATCCCTGAGGGACTATACCCAGAGGATAGAGTTTGATCCCGAGAGGCTTGCAAAGATAGAGGACAGGCTTGACCTGATAAACCGCCTGAAGAAGAAGTATGGCGCAACGATAGAGGAAATACTTTTATTTTTTGAAAAGGCAAAGGGAGAGCTTCAGACAATAGAAGGTCTTGAAGAGGAGATGGATGGTTTAAGGGCAGAGATTGAGAAGGTGAAAAAAGATGTGTCGCATCTCTCCATTGAGCTTTCAAAAAAGAGGGAGAAGGCCGCGAGGGATATTGAAAAGAAGGTAGAGGCAGAGCTGTCTGATCTGAATATGAAGAAAACCCGATTTGCTGTCAAAATGTGGAAGGAGGCAGGCAGTGATACTATAGATGGCTTTGCCCTTACTTCAAAAGGCATAGACAGGGTAGAGTTTTTAATTGCGCCGAATGTCGGTGAAGAGCCAAAGCCTCTAACAAAGATTGCATCAGGCGGGGAGCTATCAAGAATAATGCTTGCATTAAAGGCCATACTCGCAGAGGCCGACGATGTCCCGACACTTGTGTTTGATGAGGTTGATGCTGGCATTGGCGGCGGTGTGGCAGAGGTGGTTGGCGAAAGATTAAAGACAATAGCAAAGGGGCATCAGGTATTCTGCATTACCCACTTACCGCAGATTGCAGGCTATGCAGAGAGCCACTATTTTGTTGAGAAGGCAATAAAGGCTGACAGGACACTGACAAAGGCAGCAAGGCTTAATGAGGGTGATCGTGTTAAAGAGATAGCGAGGATGCTCGGCGGAAAAGAGATAACAGAGACAACAATGAGGCATGCAGAGGAGATGCTGGGAAGGTGTAAAACAAAACATGATGGAGAAACCAGTCCAATTCGTCGTGAAAAGGAAACAGGACGCAAAAATAGTGTAACGGCTTAGAGGAGGGGCTATTGAGTTATATAGTTGTAAAAAAAGAGTGGTGCAAGGGGTGTGAGCTTTGCATCTTTGCCTGCCCAAAAAAAATAATAGAACTAGATGAGGAATTTAACAATCAGGGCTACCACCCTGCAAAATTGATTGATGCGGATAAATGCACAGGCTGTGCCATGTGCGCAGAGATGTGTCCTGATGTGGCAATAGAGGTGTATAAAGAGGTTGAAAAGTGATGGGAGATGAGTAATGAGTAATGAGTTAGGAAAAGGCAATAAAAAGCTCTTAATGAAAGGCAATGAGGCGCTTGCAGAGGCTGCTATCAGGGCAGGATGCAGGTGCTATTTTGGCTATCCCATTACACCTCAGAATGAGATACCAGAGTATATGTCAAGGAGGATGCCTGAGTCTGGCGGTGTCTTTGTTCAGGCAGAAAGCGAGATAGCTGCAATTAATATGGTCTTTGGCGCATCTGCAATGGGTGTTAGGGCAATGACATCATCCTCAAGCCCCGGCATCAGCTTAAAGCAGGAGGGGATATCATACCTTGCAGGCGCAGAGCTTCCCGCAGTAATAGTAAATATCCAGCGAGGCGGGCCCGGACTGGGAAATATCTCTGCATCGCAGGCAGACTATTTTCAGGCAGTAAAGGGCGGAGGACACGGTGATTACAGATTATTGGTATATGCGCCTGCGTCTGTTCAGGAGATGGTGGATTTGACAATTAAAGGCTTTGATATGGCAGATAAATATAGGAATCCTGTAATGATTCTTGCAGACGGCGTGCTTGGTCAGATGATGGAGCCGCTTGAGTTCAGGGAGATGGAAAAGGTAGACCTTCCTGAAAAGACATGGGCGCTGACAGGCGCCAAAGGCAGGGAGCCGAATCTTATAAGGTCTTTGTATCTGAAAAATGAGGGCGAGCTTGAGCAGGGGAACTATATTCTCAAAAAGAAATATGATGCCATGAGAGAGAATGAGGTGATGTATGAGAGCCTCTTTATTGATGATGCGGATATTATCCTTGTCGCCTATGGCACATCTGCAAGGGTTTCTAAGGCTGCAATGAATCTTTTAAGAAAAGAAGGCATGAAGATAGGCATGATAAGGCCTATTACGCTTTTTCCATTCCCTGAAGAGATTATCTATAAAACAGCAGATAGGGTGAAAAAATTTCTTGTTGTTGAGATGAGCCTTGGCCAGATGGTGGAGGATGTGAGGCTGTCTGTTAATGGAAAGGCAGAGGTCGGGTTCTACGGCAGAACAGGCGGCGGCATTGTCAATGTGGAAGAGATTTGCGATAATGTAAAAAGGATGATGTCTTCTATTCAGAAAAAGTAGCCTCCCCTCAAAAAATTTATTTAGATTAAGATAAGAGTTATTGTAAGTATTAGGTAAATCGAAACGAAGATGTGGGAATTAAGGTAATAAAAAGTGGAAAAAATTTCATACATATTGGTAAAAAAGGATACACCGTACAAGAAGCGCTTAAAATTACTCAGCCCTAATATATTGAAAATAAAAGATAAATAAAAAAGCTATTCTATATACAGCAACTGGCACAGAGATTGCTTATTTATAGTAGTTGGGTGGTAGGGGTGTATGGCCGTACGCCCTTACTTGTAGGGGCAGGCCTTGTGCCTGCCCTTCTTTAAAGCACGGTTAAAACCGTGCCTACAAAAGACTACCCTCTCCCCTTGCGGGAGAGGGAAAGGGTGAGGGGAACAAGGGGTGTGGGGATGAAGAAGATAGACTTAAAAAATATGTCTTCTGACAGGCTGATTGGCCTGACTTTTGCCACTCACTCACTCACTCACTCACTCACTTAGTTTCTTACAAAAATCTTTTTGTTAAACAATCAAAGCCGTTTTTTCCTGATTCAATCAGGAGAGACGGCTTTTTTGTTTTTAAAAACATCCCCTCTCCCTTGATGGGAGAGGGTGAGAAATTATAGAGTCAACCCCCTCCCCTTAGTCCCCTCCCGCAGGGGGAGGGGAGAGTAAAAAAACGAAAGGAGGAAGTAAGATGAAACAAAAAAGAGGGTATAGCAGGTATCTTTTAGCAATGCTCCTTCTCCTCGGCATTGCCATTACCGCAGGCTGCGGAGGCGGCGGTGGAGGCGGCGGAGACGGTGGTGGAACATCAACACCAGGGTCTACCACTGGCACATGGGATGTTTCCACATGGGACAATGCAACATGGGGACCGTAAGAAATAGTGTCAAAGTAACAGAGTATCAGAGTGTCAAAGTAGGGGCGAACCTTGTGTTCGCCCAACAATGCTTTTGTCATTCCGTGCTTGACACGGAATCCAGAAAGCAAAGCAAAGAACTGGATTCCCGCTAAATACATGCGTGAATGACAGATTAAACAAAGGAGGAAACAAAAAATGAACTATTTTAGCAAAAAGAGATTTACCATGAGGCAGGTCGTTGGCCTGCTGACAGTTGTGTTTTTAGGGATTGCAGCAATAACATACGCAGTATCATTCACAGATTTTACATCTAACAGCACCATATCTTCATCAGAGATGAACACCAAATTAAATGCCCTAAAGGACGCAATAAATAAAAAGGACACATCCTGTCAGGGCAACAGCGCCAATGACAGCATGGTTAAGGTTGGGAATCTCTGTGTGGACAAATACGAGGCGAGCATCTGGTCTGCTGCCGATGGCACAGGCACGGCCTATGGAGTGTTCGGTGGGCAGACCGCCTATCCCGGTGGTTTTCCGGCAAACGGCAACTGGACAACACCAGTTTATGCAGTATCAAGGGCAGGGGTATTACCTTCTACCAGCGTAACATGGTTTCAGGCGCAGCAGGCATGTGCATTATCAGGAAAGCGGCTATTAACCAATGCGGAATGGCAGATGGCAGCAGCAGGCACCCCCGACCCTGGAACGGATAACGGCTCAACCGATTGTGCTGTGGCCAGCGCGAGTGCAGTCAATACCGGCTCCCGGAGCAATTGTGTTTCAAAATGGTTGGTAAATGACATGGTAGGTAATGTATGGGAATGGGTGGCAGACTGGATGCAGGGTAATACCAATCCATGGGCGCCATCTACTGGAACCACTAATGCTA
>JACPZJ010000194.1 GCA_016195585.1 Nitrospirota bacterium
AATCTTGACTACTATTGCTGTAATATTGTCAGGACCGCCGCGCTCATTGGCAATCCTGATCATCTCTCTGCAGGCATCCTGCGGAGAATTCTTTTTTATAATATGTACAATCTCATCATCAGCGAGCTGATTCCAGAGCCCGTCTGTGCACAGGAGCAGATAATCACCCTTTCTAACCTTTGTTTTGTATGCATCCACCTCCACCTTTGGATCCGTGCCAATGGTGCGGAGGAGGATATTGCTCTTTGGATGATGCCTCGCATCCTTTGGATCCAGCATATTCAGCTCCACAAGCCTTGCAACAAGGGAATGATCCTTTGTAATCTGAGCGGCCTCACCGTTTCTTATCAGGTATGCCCTGCTGTCTCCCACACTCGCTGTATAAAGTGTATCTGCAAAAAGGAGTCCTCCAACTACTGTCGTACCCATATCCCTTTTATTCCCCCTCGCAAAGTCATAAACTATTTTATTTGTATTAGCCACAGCCGTCTTCACAAAATCAGATAACGCGCCTTCATTTATCTCCTTTTGCACCTTCATGCCCTTTTTGATCTCCTCTACCAATGCCTCAACTGCCATTGAGCTCGCCACATCACCACTCTGATGCCCGCCCATCCCATCAGCAACTATAAAGAGATTCGCCTTCTTTGAATCACTATTTATAGATATCTCCGATACCCTCAGCGAATCCTCATTCACCTTGCGGATAATCCCTATATCTGTCATACCTTCAACAATGATGGCCTCGCCTGAAGTAACGTTGCCTTTCGCATCCTCAAGCCTCTCCCTGAATCTTCCTGCTGATGAAAAACCGCCCCCTGATGCCTTCTGTAATACTGATGTTATCCTCCACCCTTCTCCCTTATCATCAATCAAACCTATAAGTATCTTTGCAAGATGCCTGATATCCTTTTTTCTCCTGCTGTGCGAGATACCGCCTTCCATCATTCTCAATCCTGCAAGATTGGCTAACTTGAGCCTGCCCTCTCCAACTATCAGGTCATCAGCCTGCAGGCCTGATACAGAGACATTCTGCGAATGCAGATATTCCGCCATATCAGCAAGGCTAAGGGTGTAATCCCTTATTTGATTCTCATCGAAACCTTTATCCTTAAGGGGCGTCCCCTTTACATATTCAGAGACCAGATATTCCCTTTCATCAAGGGCAAATCTATCGTAGAGTCCAATTATATTTGGGTGAGATATCCCTTTTTTTATAAAATACGCCTCAGTAGAAAAGTTATTATTCTTATCTGCCTCTACAATCTGATGCACCCTCGCAGAGAGCTCAACACCGCAGTGATTGCAAAAGACATCATCCTTATTATTTCCATCATGGCCGCATCCCCAGCACCTCTTATAGCCTTCTATATCTGTGGCCAGATATGCATTGCATCCCTCCATCTTCATAACAAACTCCTCAATCCTGTATCTATTATTTATAACAACACCCTGCTTCAAAGACCTGTTTTCCTCGCCTTTTTTCTCAATAGCCTTAATAGCCATCTTTTCTATCCTGCCCTCAATATTCCTCAACCTGCTCTTAATACCGCCTTCTATTGCATTTAGGATGGGGCTGCTAAAGATTCCCATTGACACTGCCTCCTGCTATTTAATAGTGCAAAGGCCGTGCCAGATACTGCACTAATAAAGGCATGTAACGATAACTATCTGTAATTTAAAATCTTTTAGAGAGATTATTTATGGAAAGCTGTTAAATTGAAATATGGTTGTGGCAGGAAAACTATTCGTTTATTATATACAGGGTATTTGAAAATCGTATAGTCTAATTAATCGTCCTTTTTCCTTCCCTTTCTTGGATCCATTTCTTTATCCTCTCTTTGTCCTTTGATAGATTTATCCTCTTTATTTTCTTTTATTGCCTTCTGTTTTTTCACCCCTTCTTTCTTAACGACAGGCGGCTTCTTTTCTTTTCTCGTTTCTGGTCTCTTTTCTGGCCTCGTTTCTTTTCTCCCTTCTGGCAAGGCCTTTTTCTTATCAGGGTTTTTTGGCGCTATTTCTTTTTTGGATTCATTTCTTCTTTCCCTTTCTATAGGAGACGGCTTGGTCTCTTTAGGTTTAAAGGTTCCTTTGCCGCTCTTTATCTCCCTCGCAGGCATTGCCTGCTTGCTTTTAATTGCTTCCTTTTTAACCTCTCCTGTCTTTGGGGAATGGGTCAATTCCTTTACAGGAAGCCCGCCTGATGCCTTTATCTCCTTTTTCTTTTCATAGAATGTCTTTGGCGCAGGCGGCGGTGTGGTCTTTACTACAGCAGGCCTGTGTATAACCTTAGGTGATGGTACAGCGTATCTCGGTACCACCTTTGTTGGGAGCGGCGCCAGGCTCGCCTTTGTCGGAACTATTAATGGCGGTCCGGCAATAATCTTCCCAACCTTAAACGGATTCGGCGGAAGAGGCGCTGAAACCTTTACACCTCTTAGAAAGGTATCCCTGTGAACTATGGTAACTGAATTGGTTATGTTCACATTTACAGATACACCTACACTGACAGAGGGCGTGTGCCTCCAGTAATATACCTCTCTTGGGCCTAAAGGCACCCATGCAACCCATGACGGCCCCATTGCGAATCTTACAAGACCCGGCCGCCATCTCCATACAGCCCTCCTTTCACCAGGAACCCAGCACCAGCCAATAGAAGGGGCAAATGCCCAGCGGCCGTAGTGATACGGCGCCCAGCCCCAAGGTTCATAAGAGACCCAGACCCAGCCCCACGGATCGCGCCATACCCATCTGCCTGCGCGATAGGGCGCCCAGCCAACCTCAACCACTGTTGGTGTCCAGACATAACCGTATTCCTGAGCAACAACCCATCTGCCATGGGCATCAAGGTCTTCAACACCGATGATATACACAGGCACATACTCCTTGCTTTTAATTGCAGTCAATCTGCCATCCCGCTCATCATTCCACACATCCCACGCATCCCTTTCATCTGCCTGCGCAATCTCATACTCCTGCGAATCAATCCCTTCAATGCTTATCCTCTGGCCGTTTGAGATGGTGACAGAGCCGCCATCTGTTGTAACCTCGGACTTACCCTTCTGAATAGTAAGGACAGTATTCCCGTCCTCGTCCACATCAATGCGGTACCTGCCGGATGCAAGCGGCGTAATTGCCGCATTAGACGTATCAACCTCAAATGCGCCTGATTTAGACAGCTCCCTTATCCCTAATGTAGCCCTCCCTGTGCCGATCTTTAATTGAATAATCTCCCCTGAAAGATTGAGAATGCCAAGGTCTGTATTCTCTGAGAGCCTGATATGAGCCCCATTATCAAACTGCACCTCTGCCTTTGCCCCCTTTGGCGAGTAGATATAATCCCCTGTCTGTAAAGGCATATTGATAGATGCTGCAATCCAGTCTTTGTCATCGCCCCTTTTGATTGATACATCACCGTTGATCAGGCTTAATCTTGCCACGCGGTCATCAGGCTCGTCTTCTGCAAAATTTAAGGACGGGATAGTAAGAATAAGAACTAAAAATATAAGGGCTTTTTTAAACATTTGCAATGCCTCCATGGTACTATTCTTAGATAATTGATAATAAGCAATAAACATGCCATAGTTTAGAAAATATA
Organism: Nitrospirota bacterium; assembly: GCA_016195585.1. Taxonomy (GTDB): domain Bacteria; phylum Nitrospirota; class CAKKRA01; order 9FT-COMBO-42-15; family 9FT-COMBO-42-15; genus JACPZJ01. Next base: position 3,599 of record JACPZJ010000194.1, read on the forward strand.
GAATAGAAGATAGATGGCAGAAAAAAGGCTGACTTTACTTACAGTTACACCTTTTCTTATTATAATCCCTCATCTGCCTTCTAAATTCTCTTCTTAATTTTTTATACCAAATGGTGCATTAAATGTTTTATTAAGGTTTAACTAAATATTCTGGAAAGGAAATATCTTTAAAAACTCAAAAAACTCTGTTGCAGTATTTGAGAGTGAACCCCTTTTATGAAAGATTATGCTGAAATTCCTCATAAGCTGAATATCCTTAAAACTGTTTATCTTTATCGTCCCGAACTGCACCTCCTTCTTTACCGTCCACTTTGAGAGTATAGAAACACCCATCCCCTGTTCCACTGCTGTTTTTATTGCCTCTGTGCTTCCAAGGATAAGGGATATCTTGAGGTCGCTTAGGGATATTTTATTATTTATAAGATGCTTTTCAATCATCTGCCTTGTGCCTGAGCCCTCCTCACGCATTATAACAGGCTGGGTTAATAATTCAGACACAGATATGTTCTTCCTCTTTACCCACGGATGGTCAGGCGGCATTATTAATACCAGCTCATCATCTAAAAGCCTTTCTATCTCCAATGACTGTTTTGATACCTCTCCCTCCACAAGCCCAATATCAATCCTTCCTGCATTCAGGAATTCCACAATCCCTTTTGTATTGCTTACAACGAGATTCACATCAATCTTTGGATATTTTTTCCTGAAGGCAATAATAACTGTCGGCAGGAGATAGTTCCCGATGGTAGAGCTTGCGCCCACTGACAGGCTCCCTTTTGAAAGGCCTATGGTGGCATTTATCTCCCTCTCCGCAGAAGAGTAAAGATTCAGTATATCCTTTGCGTATTTATAAAGGAGTTTACCTGCTGGTGTAAGGGTTATATTTTTGCCGCTGCGGTCAAAGATTGCAGTTTCATAAAGCTCTTCCAGCGCCTGTATCTGGAGGCTTACAGCAGGCTGCGTGAGGTTTACTATCTTTGATGCCTTGGAAAAGCTCCCTGTCTCTGCAACAGCGCAGAAGATCTTTAGTTTATGGTCTTCCATATCCCCTTCTCCCCCACTTGATCCACCCTCTATTCAGTTAGAAGGCTGGATTACAAATATCTCTGTTTCCTTTGTCAAATCCTTCTTAATAGCAATCTCTGATTCCTTAAAATGCCTTACCCCCTTCCGTCCTTTTAAAAATGCATCAACCCCTGCAATGGAAAAACCGCATTTGTCTGTCTTATAGTGCATGGGAATTATGATCTTTGGCTTTAATGAATTAATTACTGAATCAATTGCATCTTTATCTATTGTAACACTGCCGCCCACAGGTATCAGAAGGATATCAACCCTGCCTATCTTCTTTATCTGTTCCTCTGTTAAGGGATGACCAAGGTCGCCGAGGTGGCAGACGGTTATGTCATCTGCTGTTATTGTAAAGACAATATTTCTTCCGCGGTTTGCCCCCTTTGCTGCATCGTGAAAGGTCTCTATGCCATTTAAGGTTATCCCGCCTTTTTCAACCCTTCCTATTGCCTTCATTACCTCGGGTTTGCTGGTTATGCCGATAAAGTTATTATGGTCAGGATGATTATGGGATATGGTGACGACCTCTGCCTCATCCTCTATCTCAGAATAACGGATGGCGCCATCATATGAATTCGGCTCATACGGGTCTGTTATCACCCTCACTCCGTGCTTCTCTTGTGTAATCTTAAATGCAGAATGCCCGAAGTACTTTATCTTCATTACCCTAACTATAAGCCAATAGCATATTATTTGTCAAGGCAAAGCGGAAAACAGCCCTTTGCCATTGACAGCTATGGGGTCAGAGGGTAGAATTAGCAATTGAAGGCATAAATAAAATCAAAAACCTTTCGCTGATAATATTATGAGAATAAACAAAAAACTCTTTTACGCTATAATCTTTATATTAATAGTTGTAGCTGCTGCCCTTATTGTTAAATTTATCTTTGCATCAGAAAATAAAAAGATACTTAAGGTAATTTATG
>JACPZJ010000196.1 GCA_016195585.1 Nitrospirota bacterium
CTTGAAGACAAAAAAAGGCAAAATTCAATATATAATCAGTCAAAAGCAGGCTGAAGATGCCTTAAAGGAGAATGAGGAAAGATTAAGGCAGATAGAGGAGGAGACGCAAAAACTCAGGATGTTTGTTGAGCAGACCTCTGACTGGGTGATTATCACAAACAGAGATGGAAATATAGAGTATGTAAATAATGCTGCTGAGGCAATCACAGGATATAAAAAAGAGGAGCTTATCGGAAAAAATCCGAGGGTCTTTAAATCCGAGATGCATGATGCAGGGTTTTATAAGAGGATGTGGGATGCCCTCTCTTCAGGCAATCCATTTGTAGATATATTTATAAACAGAAACAAGAAGGGCGAGGTCTTTTATATCCATCAGACCATCAGGCCATTGAAGGATAAAAACGGCAATATCACCCACTTTGTTGCAACAGGCAAGGATGTGACCCAGCTAAAGGCAATGGAGGAAAAGCTCAACTACCTTGCATACAACGATATACTCACAGGCATCCCGAACAGGAACTTTTTTGTTGAAAGGTTAAATAGGGAGATAGCGAGGTCAGAGTACAGAGAGAAGCTCTTTGCTGTTGCTGTAATAAATATTGACAGGTTTAAATATATAAATGACACATTCGGCCCTGCATTTGGGGATCATATATTAAAGATGGTCGCAGAGAGGCTTTCAGGCACACTCCGAAAGGGGGATGTAGTGGCGCGTTTCGGAAGCGATGAGTTTGGGATTGTATTCGTTGACATAAGACGCTCTGAGGATACAGCCCGTGTATTTGAAAAGATCAGGAGGGATTTTTTGCAGCCTATAAGATTCAAGGACGAAGAAATAATGGTGGCGCTCAGCGCGGGTGTTTCATTTTATCCAAGCGATGGAAAGAGCGCTGATGAGCTGATAAAGAATGCGAATATCGGGCTCACTAAGGCAAAGAAACAGGGCGGGAACGTCATTCAGTTTTATACACTTGAGATGAATAAGAGGCTATCTGAGTTGGCGCAGATGGAGAGGCTTCTTTTAAAGGCAATGAAGGAAAATGAGTTTCAGGTGCACTACCAGCCCTACTGGGATATAAACACAAAAAATACAGTTGGCATGGAGGCGCTCATAAGATGGAATAATAAAGAGCTCGGCTCAGTCCCGCCGTCAAGGTTCATCCCTGTGCTTGAGGAGACAAAGATGATTATAGATGTAGGCGCATGGGTGTTAAAGGAATCATGCAGGCAAATAAAGGAATGGGTGGATAAAGGATACAAGGTAGTCCCTGTTTCTGTAAACCTTTCATTAATCCAGTTTAAGCAGAAGGATCTGGGAGAGATGATAACAAGGATGGCGCAGGAATGCGGCATAGGGCCTGAGTTTATTACATTAGAGATAACAGAGAGCGCCTTGATGCAGGATATGGAGTTTACAAATCTAATTCTTAATAAATTGAAGGGTGTAGGGTTTTCCATATCCATTGATGACTTTGGCACAGGGTATTCATCTTTGAGCTATCTTAAAAAGCTGCCTGTAGACAATTTGAAGATAGACATATCCTTTATAAGGGAGATAGCAAATGACCCTGATACAGCGTCCATTGTAACAGCCATTATAGGCATGGCGCATACCATGAACCTCAAAACAATTGCCGAGGGTGTAGAGACAGAGGAGCAGTGGAAGATACTGCGGCTTTTAAGATGCGACCTTGCTCAGGGGTTTTATCACAGCAAACCCATGCCGGCAAAGGAGGTTGAGAGGTTCATTGCATAAGGCGCCTCACGCCGGCATAATCAGCGCTTACACTGCCCTGCCTGTCGGCAGACAGGAACCAATAGCTCTACAGCATCATAGCCCACAATAGGCACAGACTCCCTACGGCCTTTCTTTTTTAAACTGCTATTTCTAAATCAATCTTGTCATAACTTATAAAAGGTGCGGTTTTTTTCTCGGCCTCTTTTATTTCAACCAATCCCACTTGCTCCAAATACTTCACATCATCTGCTATATTTTTAATGTCTCTCTTTGCCATTCTTGCCAGTTCATTTATAGACTGCGGCTTTTTGGTTTTTATGATATGCAGCAGTTCAAGCCTTTTAGGCGTGAGCGCCTTTCTGAATGCCTCAAAACTGGTAAAATAGATTTCAGGCTCTTTAACAGGCTTTAATTTCTCGCCCTTCTCTATCTTTCTTACAGTCTCCTTTACATCCTCAAAGATAGCTTTAATATCTTTAATCTGTATTTTTACTTTTTTAACCTTCATAATCGCCCCCTTTTGTATTTTACAATGTCTTTATAAAAATCATTTAATAATTTACTACATTCAAGGAGCAAGTGCAACGATTGAGTTAAAGACCTCAGAAGGTGTTTTGTAGTCAAGACACTCAGGAGGTCTGCTATTAAGTAAGGTTATGTCATTCCCGCAGCGTTTTTGAGCGGGAATCCAGGAAAAAATTAGATTCAAGTTTTCACGGGAAACACTGGATTCCTGCCAGAGGCATGCAGGAATGACAGAAAAAGGAACTATACTTATCCTAAGCGTTGCACTTCCTTATTGAGCTGGGGAAAGGCTATTACTTAAAAGAAATGCTTATTGTGTCTTATTTTATTTTTGTATCCTCTCCCCTCCTGCCTGTCTTTTCTTTAGGCTCTGCTATCTCAACAGGCAGGTTAACATAAAAACTGCTCCCAGCGCCAACCTCGCTCCGAACATCAACAAACCCGCAGTGCTCTGACACTATCTCCTGAACAATAGACAAACCAAGACCAGTACCCTCCCTGCCATCGCTGCTTTCATGCTTTGTGGTATAAAAGGGATTGAATATGCGGTCTAAATCCTCATTGGCTATACCAGTCCCATTGTCCCTCACCTCTATCTGAACATAGCCGCCTTCACCTATCTTACCGCAGGGAGAAAGCATGTGTCTCACCTTTCGCGTCGCTACCTCTATCTTCCCAATCCCGTTCACAGCATCCATAGCATTCATTATCAAATTTAACAATACCTGCTTTATCTGCTCCCTATCCACCTTTATCACAGGAAGGTTTTCATCATAGCCTCGCTCTATCTTTACCCCTTTCTTCTTCGCCTGATATTCTATAAACCGCACAGTCCCCTCTATTACCTCATTTATATCCTCTTCGGCAAATACAGGCGTCCTCGGCCTTGAGTAGTCCATTATCTCCCGTAATAGTTTCTCTATCCTCTCCACCTCCTGCAGGGCATATCTTGGTATCTTTTCTGTAAAGTCAGGATCTTTGCCATATCGTGATGGCAGAAGCTGGAGACAGGCCTTTATCGGCACAAGGGGGTTTCTTATCTCATGGGCAAAACCCGCCGCCAAATCCCCTACGGTCTTTAATCTCTCTATCCTTCTTATTACCTGTTTTGATTCCTTTATCTGCTCTATTAACTGGGCATTCTTTATGGCAATAGATGCCTGTTTGCCCAGAGATAAAAACAGCTCTATGTCCTCATGGTTATACATGCTCCTGTCTCCCTTTGCGCCAAGATTAAGAAAACCTATCACCTCTCCTTTATAAATAAAGGGCATGCACAATTCAGACTCCATTAATCTTAGCGCATCCCATGCCTTTTTAATATCTTCATTATCAGCAGTGAACCTTTCCAGTTCCTCTGTTATCACAATCTTGCCTTTTCCTTTCAGCCAAACAATAAAGTGGTCATCCTCCTTCAGGCTGAGATTTTTAACAAGCTCTTCTTTTAAACCATGAGAGCTATGGAGCTTGAACCTTTTTATCTCTTCATCAAAAAGCGCAATAGAAGCCTTATCTATCTTAAGGGTTTTAACAAAGGTATTAATAATGCTATCAAGGAGCTCCTTAAAATCTGTTATTGTTATAATATCTTCTGTGAACTTCCTTAATATTTTATACGCGTCATACCTTGCCCTGAAAAAGGTCTTTTCCACAGTCTGCTCTACAATTGCCTTTAGCCTGTATAAGAAGAGGGCTGATAAAAGGAACAATAAAAAAAGGACAAGGGCAAAGGCGCGGTTGACATAGCCATAGAAATGCTTCTGCATAAGAAGGGTAAAGGCATAAAAAGGAATAAAG
>JACPZJ010000026.1 GCA_016195585.1 Nitrospirota bacterium
ATCCTCATCTCCTCTCCGCCGCCATAGAGCTTATATGTAAGCTGTCTGTCCTCTATTCTGTTTTCTGTAATATCAGAATCAAGGAGGAAAAGGGTAATACGGCCTACCTCTGCCTTCCATACCTTTACAAATACAACCCTGTCCAAAAACTCAACCCCTATAATAAGGTCTTCGCCCTTTTTGGTCTTAACAGGCGCTACAGGCATATCATCAAAGGCATGGTTTTCATAGCTTGACTGCTGATTTCCATGCGAATCAATATGCTGGATAAAATATCCCTGTTTATATAATATCCCCATCCCGATTAACGGCAGGCCAAGGTCGCTGGCAGATTTCAGATGATCCCCTGCTAATATGCCGAGGCCGCCAGAATAGATTGGAAGGGCTTCATTCACGCCAAACTCAGGGGAGAAATAGGCAATGAGGAGCGGCGAACGGCCATTCGCCCCTGCGCTGCTCTCAGAAAACCATGTTTCTTTTGCCTTCATGTAGGAATCAAAATCACCCAGCACCTTCCTGTGAAGGTTTACAATCTCCTCCCTTGAATAGGCCTCTTTGATATCGCCCTCTTTAAGTCTTTTTGCAAAAGGGACAGGATTACCCCTGAACTCCCTCCATAAGGCAAGACGAATGGACTTAAACAGCCTCCTCGCATCCCTGTTCCACACCCACCAGAGGTTATAAGAAAGTCTTTTTAAATCTGATAAAAAATCATCCGCCACAGTATTCATCCTGCTAACAAGATATACTTAATTAATAGGCTATGTCAAGTGATGAATGATTAACAAAATATTGACTTTTCCTGTCATCTTTTAGATAATGATACATTATTGATTTGCGAGGTAGGCAATGAATATACTCTTATGCCTGATATTAACCATTGCAGTCTTTTATTTTTCTTATAAAAAATATTCCGGCTTTCTGAGCAGGACATTTGGGATTGATGACAAAAACCCGACACCTGCCTCATCTAAATGCGACCTCAAAGACTACATCCCCGGCAAGACAGGTGTTGTCTTCTCCCATCACTTTGCATCCATTGCAGGCGGAGGGCCTATCATTGGGCCAACATTGGCGCTGATATATGGATTTTATCCCTCTTTACTCTGGATTGTAATCGGCACAATATTCATTGGCGCTGTCCATGACTTTGCAGCAATGTTTATAAGCGTAAGAGAGGGCGGCAAGACCATTGCAGATATAACAAACAGGACACTGGGCAAGACAGGCTATATACTTTTCATATTATTTGTCCTGTTTCTTGCTGTGCTTATTACATCTGCATTCCTCGGCCTGACTGCCACTGCCTTAACATCGCTTGTGCCTGCAAAGACAGTGGGGATAGAAGGGAGCGCAATCCTTCAAACTATAACAGACCCAAAGACAGGACAGGAGATGGTTAGGATAGGCGGCATTGCGTCTACCTCTGTAATTGTAATCACACTCTTTGCGCCTATTATGGGGCTGCTGTTATACAGAAAAGGCCTCAGTGTATTAAATGCAAGCATCCTGAGTATAATTATATGTATTCTCTCTGTCTGGATCGGCGTCTATTATCCCATGCAGTTAAGTCCCACGATATGGATGCTCCTTCTCACTGCCTATGTATTCCTTGCATCAGGCGCTGCTGTCTGGCTGATACTCCAGCCGAGGGATTTTATAAATTCCTTTATACTCTATGGCGGTCTGGCTGCGCTGATTGTTTCTATTGCAATCACCGGCCTTAAAGGTTCAGCAGTAACATACCCTGCTATAAATATCGCAGAAGGCGGCGCAAAGCTCGGCTATATCTGGCCGATGCTGTTTATCACCATTGCCTGCGGCGCCATATCAGGGTTCCACAGTGTTATTGCAAGCGGGACAACATCTAAACAAATTAGCAAAGAAACAGATGCAAGAAAAATAGGCTACGGCGCCATGCTATTAGAGGGGCTGCTTGCTGTAACAGTGATAATCACGGTTTCATCGGGTTTGGACTTTTCCAAGTATTCATCTATTGTATTCCCGCAGGACCCGCTGGCAGGGTCAAACCCCATACTCGCCTTTGCGCTTGGGATGGGCGGCCTTATAAACAATGCAATGGGACTGCCTGTGTATTTTGGGGCGCTATTTGGCATTATATTATTGGAGGGATTTCTTGCCACCACACTGGACACTACTGTAAGGTTAAACAGGTACCTCTTTGAAGAGCTCTGGGATGTGCTCTTTAAAAACCCGCCTGCATTTATGAAATCCCATTACTTTAATGCGGGGCTTTCAGTGGCGCTGATGTTTATCTTTGCCTATAAGCAGACATTCTTAACCCTATGGCCGATATTCGGCGCTGCAAATCAGCTGCTCGCTGCCTTAACACTCCTTACAGTGAGTGTGTGGCTCTTAAAGAAAAAGACAAAGGCATACTTTGCCATCATACCAGCAGCATTCATGATAGTAACCACAACAGGCTCGCTAATTTATCTTTTGATAACAAAGTATATACCTGCAAGGAACCAGTTGTTAATTATATTTGACCTTGCCCTGCTCTTTCTTTCTATCGGCCTGATCTTTATTGCATGGAAAACTGTATCCGGATTTATTAAAGGTGAGGCTATTCCAGCCTCGTAACTGTTTAGCGTTTCTAAAAGAACCGCTAAACATCATTGAAAATTGTAAAGTGCAAAGTGAAAAATGCAAGGTGAAAATAAGGTCATTCCCGCAGCGTTTTTGAGCGGGAATCCAGTCCTTCGACAAGCTCAGGATGCATGGTGAGCCTGTCGAACCATGGATTCCTGCCAGAGGCATGCAGGAATGACATACTTACAAATTTGGAAAGAAAACATTAAAAATTTGCAATTTACATTTTGAAATTTTCATTTTGCATTGAAGTTTAGGCATTCTTTAGAATGACTAAACTGTTACCCAGCCCCTGAACCCATTACTGTCTCGCCAGCATTAAAGGGCGGGGATTAGAGAGGAATATTATGCGGCAGCAATTTCTATTAATTATTCTCATAGTTAGTATGGGTTATACACTGAGCAGCTTAAAGATTAATGTTAATAAAGCCGAGGCGTCAGATACACTGCCTGTGGCAAATGTGGTTTTAGTAAAGGTGAGCGGCCTTGCTAATTCTTATTCTTTTTCTGTTGAGATAGAAAGCCCTGATAAGGGATGCAGCCAATATGCAGACTGGTGGGAGGCGCTCAGCGAGGATGGCAAGCTCATATACCGCCGAATCCTTGCCCACAGCCATGCAGATGAACAGCCCTTTATCCGTTCAGGTGGACCGGTTAAAATAGATCCTGATGCTATTGTATGGGTTAGGGCGCACATGCATCCGGGAGGCTATGGCGGTGCTGCTTTCAAAGGCTCGGTCAAAAGCGGATTCAAGAAAGCTCCTCTCAGCCCGCAGTTTGCTGCTGATTTAGCTAAAACGCCGCCCCTTCCAGATGGATGCGACTTCTGATAAAGAATGAAGGAGAATTTATGTCAAAGGTTTATTTTGCCTCTGCAAGGGCATTGAAATGGGATTATAAAGAGAGCCTGCCGGGAAGGCTGGAGAGGCTTATTAAGAAAATTGATTTTAAAAAATACTTTAAAAAAGACGAAGAGGTCGCTGTTAAAACCCATTTTGGTTCAGAGGGCGCGCATAATATTATCAGACCTGTTTTTATCAGAAAGGTTGTGGATGGTATAAAGACTGTTAAGGCAAAGCC
>JACPZJ010000204.1 GCA_016195585.1 Nitrospirota bacterium
CCTACAATATCAAAGTCATCAAAATTAAGGTTATCGGATTGAATATTAAAGTCATATATCTTTATCTTATGGCCGGCCCTTCTTAAAACTGATGCAATATATCCAAGGCCGAGCGGCGGAAGGATAAAGCCGACCTTGCTAAAGGCATTATCAGAGGCAGGATATATCAAGAGTATATTCATCAGAAAAGACTATACTAACTTTTATTTAAACAGTCAATTCCAAATCCTTTAATTTAATCCCCTCTCCTATGATGGGAGAGGGTTAGAGCGGAACACTACTTACTGAGTGGATCAAGAACCTTTACATCCTTAGGCGGTTTAAATTCAAAGAGGGAATCAGGGATGGATTTATTAATCTCTAATTTCTGAAATTCAACTATGGTCGTGTCATTGTTCTTTTCAAAAAGCTCTGTTTTATAAAGCAGGCCGTCATCAGAAAACCAGAGGTGTATTTTTTTAAAAAGGCCTGATATGGCCTTATCTCTTGGAATGAGTTCAAGGACATAGAGGTTCTTCTCGCCTTTTTTTACCTTTTTTAGCAGAGAAACATCGTAATCTTTTTTCAGTTCATCAGGGCTCTGCCCCATGCCGACTGCCATTTTTTCAAATATCCTTTTTATGTCTGCCTTCTGCGAAAGGTCAAACCTCGTTGCCTCTTTTAGCTCAGGCAGGTAGAGCCAGACAATATTCCCATTAACGATCATGATGTTTTTCTCCGGCTCCCTATATTTCCACATCATCTTTTGCGGCCTTTTGAAGTACATCAATCCTTTTGAAACAAGCTCGTTCTGCAGCAGGCTGAGGGACTTCCTTTGAATAAAGCTCCCCTTCATCGCCTCCACTGTCTTCTGCCTTTCATCAATCTTTTTTAAGATAACATCCAGATCATTGGGCTCAGCAGCAGAGGCAAGACTGGCTGAAAAGAGTAGGGTAATAATAGAATATATTAGTTTGCGCATTGTTTTTTTCCTATAAAGGCCTCAAATTTTCAGAATCGGGTAGGACAGCCGTCTCTGTCCTGCCATGAGCTAATAAAATCGCTCTCTCTGTTTTAGATCAATTAAAAATAAAACGCCCTTTAGCTTTTTTTTCTAAAGGGCAGAAGATTAATACTATTCAAACCTTTTTTAGCATGACTGATGGCACTTGCATGTGCCTGCTGTCTTCTTGGTGATCTTTTTAATAATCATTTTTTCACCTCCCTTTAGATTATTTGGCTTCGCTTAATATTTTCTTTAAAGTATTGTTCTCCAATATATTGTCAATACAGCTTGAGGCTGCTTCGTTTATCATCTTCTCCACTGATTCCTCGTGAAATAAAGGCTCTGTCATCTCCAGAGATGTGGTTATGGTATCAGTCAATAATATCCTCTTTTCCTTTGGGTCTGCGATTACTATCTTTAGTTTTGCCTTTACTGTGTGTTTATTTGACATAAATTTAGACATCACATCGCTCCACAGCTCCAGAATCTCTCCCCCAACAACAATATCGCCCCAATCTCCTTTAAGATTATTGGCATCCAAATCCCATTTCTCAACCCTCTTCCCTTGGAAGCCCCTCTTCTTAAAATATTCAGCAACCATTCCTGTAACTGCATCTTCCACAGAGATACCCGCAGGTGCAAAGTAATCTTTAGAGCCTGAATAATTTATCCTTTCGCCAAAAAGGGATTTATTTTCCCTCTGCCTTTTGTCTGTAATATTTGAGATGCCGATTTTAATATTACTGTCAGTAGAAGATACTTGTGATGGGCTTGTGTATCTTAGATTCAGGGAGAAGGTTTCTGCAAATGTTAGCGATGGCAGCAGGAGCAGCAAAGATATGTGCAAGATCAAAAATTTTTTAGACATTGTTATCATCCTTTTTAAAGAGTCCTTGCTGCCAATTATAGTTTCATAATTAAAACTATGCAAGAGAAAAGTATTTTTGTATGGGCGAACGGCCTTTGCCCTTACAAAACTATCATGCCTTAAACCAGCGGAGCCTCAGGGCATTGCTCACAACACTAACAGATGACAGCCCCATTGCGCCGGCAGCAATCATAGGGTCAAGCAGGATTCCGAAGAAGGGATATAAAATCCCTGCTGCAACAGGGATAAGTGATATATTGTAAAAGAATGCCCAGAAGAGGTTCTGTTTTATGTTTCTGATGGTAGCCTTGCTCAATGCAATGGCTGTTACAATGCCGCGAAGGTCGCCGCTAATAAGTGTAATATCCGATGCCTCCATTGCCACATCTGTGCCTGTGCCAATTGCAATGCCAATATCTGCCTGTGCAAGCGCTGGGGCATCATTTATGCCGTCGCCAACCATTGCAGCCTTTTTGCCCTCTGCCTGAAGCATCTTTACATGCCTTGCCTTGTCCTCTGGCAAGACCTCGGATAAAACCCGCTCTATGCCAACCTGTTTTGCAATTGCCTCTGCTGTCCTCTTATTGTCGCCTGTTATCATTATTACCTCAAGGCCGAGTTTGCGCAAGGTATCCACAGCATTCTTTGAATCAGGCTTTAATGTGTCTGCAACTGCAATAATCCCTGCTGCCTTTCCATCAACTGATAAAAACATCGGGGTCTTTCCCTCGTCAGAAAGCCTCTCTGCATCCTTTTCAAGGCCGTTAAGTTTAACATTTCTATCTCTCATTAGTTTTATATTCCCAAGCAAAACATCCTTTTCCTGAACCCTTGCCTCTAAGCCATGACCGGGGATTGCATTGAATCTCTCTGCATCAACTAAAGCAATATTCATCTCCTTTGCCTTTTTAACAATCGCCTCACCAAGCGGGTGTTCTGAACCCTTTTCAGCAGACGCAGCATAGAAAAGCAGCTCCCCCTCATTATACCCTCTCCCCTTGTGGGAGAGGGATAGGGTGAGGGGGTTTATATCTGTAACAGACGGCTCTCCTTTAGTCAGCGTCCCTGTCTTATCCAGAATAATAGCATTTAGTTTATGCGCTGTCTCAAGCGCCTCGCCGCTGCGAAATAATATCCCGTTTGTTGCGCCCTTTCCTGTGCCGACCATTACCGATGTTGGTGTTGCAAGGCCCAATGCACAGGGACAGGCAATAATTAAAACTGCAACAAAATTTAAGAGCGCATATGTAAAAGATGGCTCTGGGCCAAATATATACCATACAATAAATGTTATTACTGAAATAATGATAACAGCAGGGACAAAATAGCTTGCAATAACATCTGCAAGCCTTGCAATCGGCGGCTTGCTTCCCTGAGCCTCCTGAACCAATTTTATAATCTGTGCAAGGGCGGTCTCCTTTCCGACCTTTGTTGCATGAAATCTAAAGCTCCCTGTCTTATTAAGAGTAGCGCCTATTACAACATCGCCTTTTTTCTTTTCAACAGGTATGCTCTCGCCTGTAATCATGGATTCATCAATTGCAGAATAGCCTTCAATAATCATGCCATCTACTGGTATCTTCTCTCCCGGCCTTACAATAACAACATCTCCTGCAGCAACATCCTCAATGGGAATATCTTCTTCCCTGCCATTTCTTATTACCCTTGCTGTCTTTGCCTGAAGGCCGATTAGTTTTTTTATTGCCTCTGATGTCTGACC
>JACPZJ010000205.1 GCA_016195585.1 Nitrospirota bacterium
GATTATCTCTCAAGGGATGGTTATAAGGCGATAGAAAAGGCCATTAAGGAGCTAAAGGCAGGGGACATCATAGAAGAGGTAAAAAGGTCAGGGCTGCGGGGCCGCGGCGGGGCCGGGTTTTTAGCAGGACAGAAATGGGAGCTTGCGGCAAAAGGGCCTGCAGAGGAAAAATATCTCTGCTGTAATGCTGCAGAGGGCGAGCCCGGAACACTCAAAGACCGCTGCCTTATACGCTCAAACCCTCATCAGTTGATAGAGGGAATTATCATTGCCTCATATGCGATTGGAGCGAATAAATCCTTTATCTATATCAATAAAGGCTATAAAGAAGAGATTGCAGCGCTTGAGAGGGCATTGAAAGAGGCCAAGGAAAGGGGATACATTGGCGAAAAGATACTCGGAAGCAATTTTTCTCTGGATATAAATATCAAAGAATGTCCTGATAAATATATTGCAGGTGAAGAGACTGCCATGTTAGAGGCAATAGAAGGCAGGGAGGCAAAGCCGCGGCAGAAGCCCCCATTTTTTCCGGCTGTAAAAGGGCTTTATGGCAGGCCGACGGTTGCTAATAATACTGAAACCCTGTCAAATATCCCTCATATTATTCTAAAGGGCGGGGAGTGGTTCTCTAAAATCGGTTCGCAGAACAGCCCGGGGACAATGTTGTTTACCCTTACAGGCGACATAAACAGGCCGGGTGTATACGAGCTGCCCCTCGGGACAACTGTGAAGGAGCTTATAAATAACTGCGGCGGAGGGGTAAAGAACGGGGCTGTATTAAAGGCAGTCTTTCCTGCAGGCCCGTCAGGCGCGCCTATTGCAGAATCCCAGCTTGATATTCCGCTTGATTTTGAATCATTAAAAGAGGCAGGCTCAGGCCTCGGCTGCGCTGCTGTCACTGTTATTGGAAATTCCAAGTGCATTGTAAACACCGCTGCTGGTTTTTCAAGGTTTTTTATGGAAGGTTCCTGCGGCCAGTGTCCTGCCTGTCAGATGGGGACTGTCAAAATATATCGGCTTCTCCAGAAGATTGAGGATGGCAGGGGCGAGATTAAAGACCTTGCTGAGATAGAAGAGATATGCGGCCTTTTAGAAAATGAGAAGGTATACTGCCATCTTTTGAGGGGGGCGGCATTATCAGCAAGGGGCGCTGTTAAAGGTTTCAGGACTGAATTTGAGGCCCACATAAATAACAAAAGATGCCCCCAAAAAGCCGATGATTGAAGGTATTTTTTATGAAAGAGGCAGGGCCTAAAATCTTAATTGAGCAAAAACCAAAAACAGCCCTTCAAAAAACATTTCTTCTTCTTGAGGATTTTTTAAATAAGATATTTACCCCAAGATACAATCCCTTCTATTACCTCGGCGCAATATCTTCAATCTTATTTATCATACTGGTAATAAGCGGTGTATATCTTTTTATATTTTATAGAACCAATAATCCCTATCAGGTAGTTCAGGATATAACCGAGAAGCAGTGGTATATCGGCGGCATAATGAGGAGCATTCACAGATACTCAGCCGACGGCCTGATTATTGCTGTTATCCTCCACACGATAAGGGAGTATCTTATCGGCAGATACAGCCATTACGGATGGCTTGCATGGATTACAGGCCTGCTCCTTTTGATTGTCACCATTATAATAGGGATAACAGGCTACTGGCTTGTTTGGGATGAGAGGGCGCAGTTGGTTGCCTTAAAGACATCAGAGTTGTTGAGTGACATACCTCTTTTTATAGAGCCCATATCAATGTCTTTTCTCAGCAATGAGTCGCTGGATATGCTTCTCTTTTTTGTCCTCCATCTTATGCACCTTGCCCTGCCTGTTGCTATGGTTTTTTTGATAGGATTGCATATCTTTAGATTATCCCGTCCTGTAATTGCAACCCCCAGGATTATGACCATCGCCATAGTGATTATGCTGTTTGCAGCGTCTGTTATTATGCCTGCCACAAGCGCACCACCTGCTGATTTGAGTAAAATACCCAGGGATGCGCCTTTTGACTGGTTCTATCTTTTTATATATCCCTTGAGGGAGATAATCCCATTGCAGCGCTTCTGGATAATTCTCAGCGCCATAACAATAGCGCTCTTTATATTGCCATGGACAAGAAGGCGCAGGCTGCTTCCTGCAGAGGTTATATTAGAGAATTGCACAGGCTGCGAGCAGTGCAATAAGGACTGCCCTTATGAGGCCATCCGCATGCGCTTCAGTTCAGACAGATTGCCATACAGGGCAGAGGCAACTGTTATACCCGAGAGATGCGCATCCTGCGGTGTATGCGTCGGGGCATGCGATTTTGCAGCTATAAACCTGCCTGACATGACCGATGCCCGGATTAATGAGGAAATAGTTAAACTTTTATCAGGCATCAAACAGACAGACAAGATGCCTGCGATCTTATTGTTTATCTGCGCACAGAGCGCCGCGCTGAATACCATAATTGATATAAAAGATAACTCTGTAAAAGGGATGAAAAATATTAAAGCGACAGCCCTTCCATGTATCGGCATGGTACAGCCCTCTATGATAGAAAGGGGATTTAAATCAGGCGCAGACGGCGTTTTCCTCTGCGGATGTTTAATTGGCGATTGTTATTATCGTGAAGGGAATAGATGGCTTCATGAAAGGGTTATGGGTGAAAGGTATCCATTCCTGTCAAAGGCAATTGACGCCGGAAGGATACGGGAATACGGGGCGGCATCCGTTAATACCAATAAGATAATAGATGAGATACGGCTCTTTGAGGGATATCTTAATAACTATAATAAACAAAAAAAGGAGATGCAGCCAAGGGAATCAAAGGTCAATGACAGGGGAATTTTAAAGAGGATGATAGCATTATCTGCCATACCTGCCTTTCTCATTGTTTTTTTCTCCATGAAGCCCATCTATCCCTTTTACAGCAAGGGTGATTCTTTAATAAAGCTTGCTATAAAATACCCCAGCAGATATAAGGCGGACTGCAGGGAGCTGACAGAGAAGGAGACAGAGGCCAAGCTCAGGCACATGAGAAAGACAAACTCTCCATTTTCAGATATGAGGATGGATTGTCAGGGAGAGCGGCTTCCCATTAATGTAGATGTATATGTGGATAATAAGAATGTATTGTCCAGAAGCTATTTTCCAACAGGTCTGAAAAATGACGGCCCGATATTTATCTATGAGGAGATACCTGTAACAACAGGCACGCATGGGTTTAAGGTCAGGATTAGGGATTCCAAAGAGGACAATCCCCTTAATTATGTCTTTGAAAAGGAAGTGGGGCTTAAATCAGGAGAGGTTAGTGTAATAGATTTATCTAATAAATTTTAAGGCTCAAGGTTCTTTAACAACCTCCCCGCCTGCCTCTTTCCACCCCTTTATCCCGCCCTCAAGGTTTTTAAGTTTGCTGTAGCCGAGGGTTACAAGGACATCGCATATCTTCCTTGATCTGTCGCCGTCCTCTGAATAAAAAACTATCTCTTTTGACAATTCCTTTTTTAAAACCTTGTCCATTGCCCTGAGGCTTGTATAGGAGAAATTTGCAGCCCCTTTAATATGACCCTCTTCATAAAGTTCTTTGATTCTTGTGTCAATAATGATAAGCTCATTATTCTGCTTCATCATATCCATGAGCTCTTTTGACGAAATAGATAGATATGTGTATACAGGCATGCTGCGCCGCATCTCAGCCATCTTTATCAAATAGTTTGTGATGGCTATTGCTATAATGGAGATAAAAATGCCTGCATATAAAAGATATATCTTTTTTTTTCTTTCCATTGTCCTGAATTCTCCTTATAATATAAAATTAGTGCGTATAAAATCGTAGAAAAATTATAAGGTTTTATACCCAAAATGTCAATGAGATTATAGAAAGGGATTTTTATGCAGGAATTAACAGGCCATATTAAAATTGACTGGAAAAGAAGCAGGCTTTTATACGCATGGCTGCTTCTGTCTGTTTCAACGCTTATATTTGCAGGCATCTTTGCCCTGCTCATAGCCCTTGCCCGGACACCCTTAATCCAGAATCTCCTTCCCGGCAAGGACTACTTTTATATAGCCCTTGTTGGCCATGTGATACTCGCCTTTGTAATCTGGTTTCTTGCATTTATGGGCGCATTATGGGTTTTTACATCTTCTGGGTTTTTAAACAGGGAGACTTTCAGTATTATGATCGGTTGGGCATCATTTTTTCTGACTGCCATTGGCGCTATACTGATCACCATCCCTGCAATAATGGGGCGGGGAATCCCGCTTATCATTAATTATGTTCCTATAATAGAACATCCCCTTTTCTATATTGGATTGATATTATCAGGCGCTGGTATTTTATTAACGATTATTAATACACTCCTGACAATCCTGCAGGCAAAAAGGGCATCAAAAGAGGCGCTCCCTATAGAAACCTTTGGCATGGCGCTTGCCGGTGTGGCTGTCCTGATTGCCTTTTTATGTATCGGCCTGTCATATTATTTTCAGGCGCTGTCAGCGGACAGAAAGGCATTTGTTGACTTTGAGCGTCTCTTCTGGGGCGCTGGACATATGCTGCAATTTGCCAATACAATGGCAATGGTTACAGCATGGATAATTCTGGCAAGGCTGACAATAAATAAATATCCACTCGGCAATGGCCTTGCAAAGATACTTTACCTGCTTTATATAATCTTCGTTTTACCTGCGCCACTTATATATTTTATTTATGATATTGCAAGACAGGCGCATAAGGATGCCTTTACTGAGCTTATGCGATGGGGTATGGGCTCAAGCGGTGTATTTATAATTATGATAGTCGTAGCAATTTTAAAAAGCAGGGGCGCGGTGCGCCGTGCCCCTGCAATGCCATGGTCTGATCCGGGCTTCTCATCACTGCTCATGTCAATCAGCATTTTTACACTCGGCGGCCTCACTGCCTTTACAATTAGCGGTGTTAATGTAAAGATACCTGCGCACTATCATGGCGCAGTAGGCGGTGTTACAATAGCCTTTATGGGCATTGCCTATCGCATGCTGCCTTCTTTAAAAAGGGAAATATACTATAAAAGGCTCGGCAGCATACAGCCATATTTATACGGACTCGGCCTGCTCTTATTCATGTTAGGCATGTTCCTTGCGGGCTCACATGGCGTCCAGAGAAAGGTGTATGGCTCTGATCAGGTGCTTGATAATATCGGGAAGTTTATCGGCATGGGGATTATGGGCATCGGCGGCCTTGTTGCAATTGCAGGCGGCGCATCCTTTGTGTGGAATATGCTGGTGTCATTGATAAAGGGTGAAAAGAAATAATAGAACCAGTTTACACTTTTTGCTATAATATACCTGTTTAATTTCAAGGGGAGAGTAGCAGGGGCGAGGCGGCGCCTCGCCCCCCGCATAAGATAGGGGTAAACTTGCCAAAAACAGCAATAGAGTCAAAGGCAGTAAAGGTTAAAGAATACAAGATGGAAAAAGAGCCGTATTATATGCCTCACAGCAATGAGGTTGAGATATTCACTGCTGCATATAAAAATAGGCTTCCTGTAATGTTAAAAGGTCCGACAGGATGCGGTAAGACAAGGTTTCTGGAATACATGGCATATAAATTGAAAAGGCCGCTGATTACTGTCTCCTGCCATGATGATTTAACGAGCAGCGACCTTGTTGGGAGGTATCTGATAAAGGGCGGCGAGACGGCATGGTCGGACGGCCCTCTTACAGAGGCAGTCCGCATTGGCGCAATATGCTATCTTGATGAGATTGTGGAGGCGAGGAAGGATACAACAGTTGTAATCCATCCGCTCACAGATGACAGAAGAATCTTGCCGATTGAAAAAAAAGGAGAGGTATTAAAGGCAGCAGAAGGCTTTATGCTTGTTGTCTCCTTTAACCCGGGTTATCAGAATATTTTAAAAAACTTAAAGCAGAGCACAAGGCAGAGATTTATTTCCCTCACCTTTGATTATCCGCCAAAGGAGCTTGAGATGGAGATTGTAAGGCATGAATCAGCCGTGGATGCAGAGACTGCAAAATCCCTTGTCACGCTCGGCGAGAAGATTAGAAATCTTAAAAACAAGGGACTGGAAGAAGGTGCAAGCACAAGGCTTTTAATATATGCAGGACAGCTTATTGCCTCAGGCGTTTCGCCAAAGGAGGCATGTGAGGCATCCCTCGCAGAGCCGCTTACAGATGAGCCTGATATAAAAAAGGTGATAATAGAGCTGGTAGATACGGTAATGGGAGGAGCGGTATAATGTTAAGATTTTTTGTGTCTGTTATTTTAATATTCTTCATCACAACATCCTGTACAAAAGATGAACCCCAGATAGGTGTCCTTGATATAACAGGAAATGTTGAGAGGAAGGACAAGGAGCCTGCCCCGGAGTTTACACTCACAGACCAGAATGGCAAGAAGGTGAGCCTTAAGGATTACAGGGGAAAGCTCGTATTAATAAACTTCATCTATACAAATTGCAAAGGCACATGTCCTCCGCTCTTATTAAAATTTAAAGAGATACAACTTGACCTGAAGGATGAATTTAAAAAGCAGACAGCCCTTATTTCCATAAC
>JACPZJ010000201.1 GCA_016195585.1 Nitrospirota bacterium
AAAATCTACTTTTCTGCCAGGGTAGGAATGCCTTTGCAGATCAATTTCTGCAAAAATAATATCTATACTTTTATCATCAGCCCATGAGCCACAAAGTGATTCAATTATATTTTTTTTCTCTTCTGAGCTTTTCTTTCTCTGGCGTAATAACAATGACATGACAAAGTTATCCACCTCGTTAAGATATTCAGGTGATAGCAATTCAATCTCTTTTTTGAGCTTTTCAGCTTTTTTGGTCATTAATCTTTATCCTTTTTAATTGCTTAATTTTATTATAAATACTACCATATCAATTGATTTAAGTAAAGAGGATATTACTCCTCATTTTTCTCTTTCTTCTTTTCCTTTACCTCTTTCTCCGGCTTTTCCGCCTTTTTTAGCTTCTCTGCCATTTCCTTTAATTTTTTATCAATCAGATAGTTTGCAGTATCTTTTTTGAATGTCCCGTCTTTCTGCCTCTCGCCTGCGGGTATGCCTGTAAGAAGTTCAAGGCAGTCATCAACAGAAACAGCGCTATATATATGAAACTTATTATCCTTTACAGCCTTTCTTACCTCTTCCTTTAGCATAAGGTTCTTTACATTCTGATGCGGAATAATCACACCCTGATTGGAAGTCAAGCCCTTGCTCTTACAGACCATGAAAAATCCCTCAATCTTTTCATTCACACCGCCAATAGGCTGGATTTCTCCTTTTTGATTAATGGAACCAGTAATAGCAAGCTCCTGCTTGATTGGCATCTCTGCAATGCTTGAAAGTATGGCAATCAGCTCCGCAGCAGAGGCGCTGTCTCCCTCAACCTCACCATAGCTCTGTTCAAAGCAGACACTTGCAGAGAGTGATAATGGTTTGTCAATTGCATATCTTCCGCTGAGATAACCAGATAAAATCAGCACAGCCTTATTGTGTATCCTGCCGCTTAGTTTTGCCTCCCTGTCTATATTCATAAGGCCCTCTTTCCCCGGGTATGTCCTCGCTGTAATCCTTGACGGCTTGCCAAAGGCAAAATCACCGAGGTCATAAACAGAAAGACCGTTCACCTGACCAACCACATCCACCTCAACAGAGACCATTATAGTCCCCTCTTCTATCAGGCCTTGTATCTTCTCTTCTATTAGATTAGAGCGGTACTCCTTCTCATCTATGGCCTTCTGCACATGAGCCCTCTTAACAATACTGCTTTTATCCTCTGCAGCCCAGAAGTGCGACTCTCTTATCAGGTCGCAAATATCGCTGAACCTTAAAGAAAGCTTCTCCTTATGGTCTACAAGCCTTGCTGCATATTCTATTGTGGATGCCACTGCCTCCCTGTCAAAGTGTAGGAGTTTTTCATTTTCACAGAGCCTTGCAATAAAATATGCATACTCCTCTTTGATATCCTCTGTGCCCTTTACCTCTACATCAAAATCTGCCTTCACCTTAAATATCTTTTTGAAATCCTCATCATAGGTGTAAAGGAGATGATAAAAGAGCGGACTGCCAAGCACAACTACCCGTACACTTACAGGTATCGGTTCGGGCTTCAATCCGCCTGAAACAAAGCCGTAGAGCTCTCCTACATCCTCAATCTTTACCTCATCCTTTTTAATAACCCTCTTTAATGCATCCCATGAAAACGGGCTTCTCAATACATCAAGGACATTAACAATAAGAAAACCCCCGTTTGCCTGCAGGATTGAGCCTCCCTTTACCATTGTAAAGTCAGTATAGAATGTTCCAAACTTTGCCTTCCGCTCTATCCTGCCTATCATATTATTATAAGTAGGATTCGTCTCTTCTATCACAGGCGCGCCTTTTGTATTCTGATTGTCAACAATCACATTCACCTTATACTTTGTAAATGGCTTGCCCCTGTCAAAGAGGTCTATCGGCAGCGGAAGCACAGAGGGAGGCGGCGCAAGAAAGTCGCCGAGATTATTCAGTATATCCTCCTGCACGCTATTCAGATAATCCGAGACCTTTGCATAATGGCTGAATTTAGCCTTAAGCTCCTCAAGCCTCGGCTGTATGACAAAATTAACCGCCTGACGATTCAGATCCAATATCTTCTCATTTGCCTCTTTTTCAAGAATCCGTATCTTGCTGAAAAAATCCCTTACCTCAGAATCAACCCTCTTCTCTTTTTCTTCTATCTCCCTCCTCTGATCCTTTGTAAGGCCGGCAATATCCTGAGGCTGTATAGGTTTGCCCTTTATTACAGGTATCTTCATTATCCCTGTCTTGGAGACTGACATCTGAAAGCCGAACTCCCTCGCACGTTCATTCAATTCTGTAAAGAGGGATTCCCTCGCCTTCTCATACTCAGCTATTACCCTGCTCTTATGATCTTCATACTCCTTGCTTTCAAATATCTTCGGGATCTCAACATTCAGAAATTCAATAAATCCGTCCATATCCTTTTGAAATGCCCTGCCCCATCCGGCAGACAGGTTTATTAATCTTGGCCTGTCAGGGTCTGTAAAGTTATATACATAGCACCAGTCCTCAGGCACAGGCATATCCTTGGACAGTTTTTGGATCATTGCCTTAACAATGGTATTCTTTCCTGTGCCCGGGGCGCCGGAGACATAGATGTTAAAGCCCTTTGACTTTATGCCGAGGCCGAATTTAATCGCCTTAACCGCCCTTTCCTGACCGATTATTTCATCCCACTGTGTAAGCTCCTTTGTTGTCTTGAACTTAAACTCATCAGGGTTGCAAATCAGGCATAATTTATCTGCAGGAATCTCTCTGTTTTTTATGTCCATTTATCCGCTCCTTTTGTAAGATAATCCTATACCTTTATATCTTTACTTTAAATGGTTGTCAAGAAAAACCTTAGTGGCTTTAAGGCTTTTCTTTTTGCCTCTTTTATGTTATCTTTAAAACATGATACGGTATAAAAAACTTCCTGACAATATCCTTCAAAAAATCGACTCACTTACAGGCTTTTTAAAAAAGGACCCCAATATAATCTTTGCTTATCTATTCGGCGGGCTTTTAAAAAAGAGGCGCAACCCTTTAAGTGATATTGATATTGCTGTCTATCTGAAGGACACAGGAAAATCAGGCTATCTTGAGTTGTTTGGTAAAATAAGCGACCTCCTCAATACCGATGAGGTTGACCTTGTAATTTTAAATACTGCTCCCATTAGCCTTGCCGGAAGGGTATTACAGGACAGAAGGGTTTTGATTGATAAAA
>JACPZJ010000202.1 GCA_016195585.1 Nitrospirota bacterium
CAAAAAAATATTACCTTCCTGTTTTATATTTACCTTTTAAATCAAGCGCTAAGATTATCCAACAATAATAAAAATTTTGATGGCACAGTAATTGCTTTGTAAATGGTTTATTCTGTGGTTTAAATAAGGATTATATTTTGCACGAATAAATTCGTGCCTACATTGCTGCCGGGATAATGCAATTGTGGATTCTCGGAGCAAATTAAGAGAGACAAGAATGAGTAAGAGTCTTCAGACTGTTGGATTTAAAATCGGGAAGGAGTTATTTGGGGTTGATATCTCCAGTGTTAAGGAGATAGTAAGGGTGCCTGAGATAGTAAGGGTGCCGGATACACCTGAGTTTATTGAAGGCGTAATAAATCTGAGGGGAAGGATAGTCTCTATTATAGACCTTAAAAAAAAGTTTCGCCTCGGCAAGGTTGACAGGACAAAGACAAGCAGGATCCTTGTAGCAGAGATGGATGGAAGGGTAGTCGGCCTTCTTGTAGATGCCGCATCCGAAGTCCTTCGTCTTCCAGCAGACTCAATAGAGCCTGCGCCTGATATGGTCTCTGGCATTGGGATAAATTATATTACAGGTGTTGGAAAGATAGGGGAGAGGATAATAATACTCCTTGATATCAGGAAGGTATTGAATAATGGCGAGTGGCGGCAGATAGCTGTCAAAGATAAAGAGCAAAATAATGGACAGGATAAAAAAATATCCAAGCCATGGGCAATGATTCAGGAGATTATAAAGGCTTATTAAAATATTTTAAGAAGGAGGACGAGCAATATGAAAAAGATTTTGTTTGTTTTTTTAACAGCATTTTCGCTTTTATCTGTTTATTGGGGCCATGCAGCTGTATCCAAAGAAATCAGGCTGGGTGTTAATGCCGAGAGGGGCGAGCTTAAGGCTGTAAAAGAATGGAGTGAGTTTGCAAACTATCTGAGCTCTGAACTTGGACAGCCGGTAAAATTAGTGCCCCTGCCTGTGGGTAAGGTTATTGAAGCCGTGAGCAATAAGGAGGTGGATTTTCTTCTTGCCAACCCTGTCCAGTCTGTAGTTGTAAAGGAGAGGCATGGCTTTGTCCCTCTTGCAACATTGAATGATAAGATGGGGAGCCAGTTTGCAGGGGTAATAATTGCCAAAAAGGGCAACGGGGTTGTTAAGGGGAGAGACCTGAAGGGTAAAAATGTAATGTCGATGAAGTTCAAGGCAGCAGCAGGCGCATACCTCTTTCAATCCTATCATCTTCTCCAGCAGGGCATTGATGTCCACAGGGACTTTGCCTCTTTTAAAGAAGGGCAGAAACAGGATGACCTTGTTTTGGCTGTTAAGGCAGGTGTGATTGATGCAGCCTTTATCCGCACAGGACAGCTTGAGGCTATGGAGAAGGAAGGCAAGATAAAAATAGATGATTTTGTCATTGTAGACAAGAGGGAAGACCCGGGTTTTCCATTTTTGCATACAACTATTCTTTATCCTGAATGGTTTTTCTCTGTAATGCCAAATACAGATCCCAAAGTAGCAGCAAAAGTAAAGGCGGCATTATTAAAGATGACGTCTGATACAAAGGCATCAAAGGCGGCCGGAATTAATGGATTTGTTAATGCACATTCCACTGAAGGCCTGAAACAGGCAATGAAGGCGCTCAAGGTACCCCCATATGATAAACATTAAAAAGATTATCCTTTCAGCAGCCGTTTTAAGGGAAGGCAAGGGAGGCAATGCTATGAAATTCAAATTCAGCCTGATAAAAAAATTTATTGGTTCCATTTCTCTTGTACTGGGCGTTCTCTTTTTAATAACCGCTATTTTCATGCTGCATCTGCAAAACAGAGCATTGGAGAATCTGTTGAAGGCTTCTCGCGAGGTTGCGGACGGCATGTTCAATGACCAGAGCGCAGCAAGCAGCGAATCGGAAAAGTTAAAGGCCAGGCAGATGGCGAAGATGCTGGCTGCAATTGCGCCTGCTGCTATTGCCTCGCTTGACCTGTCAGGATTGCTGCGCTATGCCGAGGTTGCCACTGGGGATAAAGATATATCCTATGTAGAGTTTATTAACGCACAAAATAAGATACTTGTCAGCGCCGGCGATAAAAAAGAGGCGGCGCCGGATGGATTTATTGAGACGGATATAATCCATGAAGAGGAGCGACTGGGTAAGGTTATCCTCGCCTACAACCATAACCGCTCTGCAGAAGAGATCAAGGCAGGAAAGGCAAAGAGCGTTGTGCATCTTTCTGCTATGGAAGTGGCAAAGAAGACATCGCTGAAATGGGCGGCCATCAGCATAATACTCGTTTTGATCCTCTCTATGGTTATTGCTATGGTTGTCATCTGGTTTTTAATCCGCGCCATTACCCAGCCTTTAAACAGGATGGTTGATTTTGTAAAAAATGTTTCAACCGGCGACCTGACGGATACTGTTGAGATTAATTCACAGGATGAGATCGGTGTAATGGGGCAGTCTTTAAAGGATATGATTGCCTATCTAAAATCTATGGCAAAGACAGCAGAGGAAATTGCCGAGGGTGATATAAGGAGAGATATAGCGCCCAAATCTGATAATGATGCCCTTGGGAATGCCTTTGCCAAGATGATAAAGGGCCTGAGGGAGATGGTGACAGAGATACGGGACAGCTCTGACCAGATTGCATCTGCAAGCGGCCAGATTGCAGCAACAACAGACCAATCGGCAAAGAGCAATGAGATGGCTGCAACGGCAATAGAGGAGGTGACCACCACTGTCCATGAGCTTTCCACAAATATACAGAATGTTGCAAGGAGCACCCAGAATCAGTCATCTGCAGTTACCCAGACATCATCTTCCATAGAAGAGATGGTAACCTCCATCTCAAGGGTGGCAGATACATCTGAGAAATTAAGGGAGTTATCACAGAAATCCATAGGCACCGTTGCATCAGGCAATGAGGCCACGACCAAATCAGCAAATGGCATTGAGGAGATCAACAAGGCTATATTAAGGTCTGCTGAGACCATATCTGTGCTCGGTTCGCGGGCAAAGGATATTGGCAGGATTGTTGAAGTTATAGATGACATAGCCGAGCAGACAAATCTTCTTGCGCTGAATGCTGCAATTGAGGCTGCAAGGGCAGGGGAGCAGGGCCTTGGGTTTGCGGTTGTTGCCGAGGAGGTAAGGAAGCTTGCCGAACGTTCTGCGGCATCAACAAAGGAGATAGGCGAGCTTATTGCCCGTATTCAGCAGGAATCTCTGGATGCTGTGAGCCATATGGAGAAGAGCACTGCAATAGCAAGGCAGGGGATAAACCTGAGTGGAGATGTCAGCGCGGCCTTAAAGAAGATAGATGAGGCTGTTGGTGAGGTGGCAAGATATTCACAGGAGATAAGCGCGGCAACACAGGAGCAGTCTGCCGGCGGCAAGCAGATAAGCAAGGCAGCAGGCAGCCTTAATGAGATAACGCAGGAGATAAATTCAGCGACAGAGGAGCAGTCCTCAGGCACAGAACAGGTTGTAAAGGCAATGGAGAAGATGAAAGAAATGGTTCAGCAGAATGCATCAGGCGCAACAGAGCTTGCTGTTTCAGCAGACCAGCTTTCCACACAGGGCGAGCGGCTGCAGGAAGTAATAAGCAGATTTATTTTAAACGGCGCACATGAGGAATCCGAAGAGCCCCATGCCGCTCATC
>JACPZJ010000208.1 GCA_016195585.1 Nitrospirota bacterium
GAAGAGTGAGGAAAGGGGGGTATCAATTTAACACAAACGCAATGAATAAAGTGGCATGGGTAGGGGATGCTTTAGCATCCCATTGGCGACTAAAGTCGCCTCTACCCACCGTTTAAATTCAAAAGAAAGGAGAAGGTAAAGATGAATCCTATTATTTTAGAGTTAAAAGAAGGCAGTTATTATTGGTGTAGCTGTGGAAAGTCTAAATCGCAACTATTCTGTGATGGCTCGCACAAAGGTAGCAAATTCAATCCTCTGGAGTTCAAAATATCTGAGGAGAAAAAGGTAGCGCTTTGCAATTGCAAGCATACTAAAACTGCACCCTTCTGTGATGGCGCTCATAAGAATTCTAAAGGATAAAAAACCTTGCAGCGGTGTGGATTTTTTATGAATTGGTTTGGCAACCAACAAGGAGAAGGAATTGAGTATCATATTTTAGCTATAGCGATCGCAGTTGCTTTGATGATCAAGGGCGGTGGTAGGTGGTCAATTGACGAGGTTATATTCAAAAAACAGTAGTGGCGGTTTGCGAACCGCCCTTTTGAGGACGACCACATCGGGTCGCCTCTACCATAAAACAAAAGGAGGCTATAAAATTATGTCAGACAATATCAAGAATGAAGTTTTAAACTATCTAAAAAATCATCTTTACGGAAACCTTGCATCAATTAATTCAAGCGATCCAAAGCAGCCCCATGCAACTACCATTGCCTATGTTAATGACGGATTTAATCTATACTTTACAACATCTGTCAAGACGCAGAAATTTTCTAATCTGGAAAAGAACCCAAAGGTTGCAATGACTGTAGATAATGATGAACCAGACTGGATGAAGCTCACAGGGCTACAGATTGAAGGTACAATTGAAATAGTAAAGGAGCAGCAGATACCGCCTGTCTTTGGTATGTATGCAGAAAAGTTCCCTATCATAAAAGGCTTTCCGCCAAATCCTGAATATCGTTTTTTAAAGATAACGCCCAAAAAGATATGGCTGCTTGATTACACAAAAGGCTTCGGCCATCGCGAGTATCTTGAATTGTAAAAAAACTTTTTTTACACACGAGGAGTTTTGTAAAGAATGTTAATAAAAGTGCCGTCAGAGAGCTTATATGTAGCTAATCACGGCTGGCTTGTTAGTCGTTTTCATTTCTCCTTTGCAGAGTATTACAACCCTGACAATATGCGCTTTGGGGCGCTGCGGGTTTTAAATGATGATATAGTGCAGCCAGCCACTGGTTTTGAGACTCACCCGCATAATAATATGGAAATCGTTTCCTACTGTGTTTCAGGCGAGCTGACTCATAGAGACAGCATGGGTTACAAGGAGACCCTTAGCCGCGGCGATGTGCAATATATGAGCGCCGGCACAGGATTGACTCACTCTGAGATGAATGAGCCAAAAGACAAAATCCTGCGCTTTTTACAGATATGGATTTTGCCTGCAAGCCGTGGTTTAAAGACCCAATACGGCTCTAAGAAATATAAAAAGGCTGACCGTCATAACAAACTGCTCCATGTTGCTGCTGGCGGGGATATTGATGGCGTTATTAAGATTCATCAGGATGCAAACATTTATGTATCAGAGATTGATGCCGGAAAAACAGTTGATTTATTAATTAAACAAGGCAGACAGACCTATTTAGTTTGCATTGAAGGCTCCCTGAGCATTGGAGGAGTAGAACTTAAAGAGCGTGATGCTGTTAAGATTATAGGCAAAGAAGAGCTCACAATTTCAGCCGCATCCGGCGCTCATTTGCTTGCTATTGAGATGGCTGGCGATTAAGGTCTTCATATTTTTATTGCGGGAGGTTTTACCCTACATCGCCACTCTGATTACTGTCTTCACATTCCCGCGGACATTGAAGTCGCCTCATACAGAAGGCCACATCACCTGCGGGATAGGAGGCGCTGTCCTTCACAATATCTTACTCTTTTTCATCCCTTTACCTCAATGTTTAGGCTCTTTATCTTTCGGTACAGGTGGCTTCTGTCAAGCTGGAGGTCCTCTGCTGTCTTTGATATGTTCCAGTTGTTTTCACGGAGCCTGCTTGCAATATATTCCCTTTCAAAGGCGTCCACTGCATCCTTAAAGGAGTTGTATCTCTGAAACCTGAAATCCCCGGTTTCTGATGGATCTGAATCGCTCCTTAATATCTTCAAAACATCTGCAGTGGCAATCATCGGCGGCTGCACCATTATCATCAACCGCTCCACAGCATTCTTTATCTCCCTTACATTGCCGGGCCATGGATACTGTTGAAAGAGTTCTACTGCATCAGCCTCTATCTTCTTTGGCCTTGCGCCGTTTTCACGGGAGAATTCCATTATAAAGTGATTTATGAGGAGAGGTATATCCTCTTTACGCTCACGAAGGGGAGGGACAGAAATGGGTATTACATTCAGCCTGTAAAAAAGGTCTTCCCTGAAATTTCCCTTTTTAAGCTCCTCTTTCAGATTTTTGTTTGATGCTGCAATAACCCTTACATCCACTTTTATGGTCTTTGTTCCTCCTACCCTCTGGAATTCCTGCTCCTGCAATACACGGAGCACCTTTGCCTGTGTGGCAAGGCTCATGTCGCCAATCTCATCAAGAAATATTGTGCCGCCGTCAGCTAATTCAAATTTCCCTTTTTTCATTGTTGTAGCCCCAGTAAACGCTCCCTTTTCATGGCCAAAGAGTTCGCTTTCTATAAGGGTCTCTGGTATGGCCGCACAATTCACCTCAACAAAGGGTTTATTTCTTCTCAGGCTTTCACTGTGAATCTTTCTTGCAACTAATTCCTTTCCTGTCCCGTTCTCTCCTGATATAAGGACGCGGCCATTGCTTGGTCCTGCTATCCTTATCTGTTCCATTAATTGCCCGAATCCTTCGCTCCTGCCTATCAGCTCATATTTCTTTTCAACCTTCTGTCTTAATAAGAGGTTCTCTTCCTCAAGGCGCTGCTGGTCAATTGCATGTTTAACAATGAGTGAGACCTTTTCAAGCGATAGCGGCTTTTCTATAAAGTCATAGGCGCCAAGCTTTGTTGCCTTTACTGCTGTCTCTATTGTCCCATGTCCTGACATCATTATTACTATGACCTCTGGCATCTGCTCCTTTATCCTTCTTAATACCTCTATGCCGTCTATATCCGGAAGCCAGATATCAAGGAGGACGAGAAGCGGCGCATCCTCCTTTACAAGTTTTAAGGCATCAGCGCCATTCTCTGCAGTAGATATGCTGTAGCCCTCATCCTGCAGGATAGAAGAGAGTGATTGCAGTATCCCCTTTTCATCATCAACTATTAAGATATGATCCGGCATAATATAGCCCTTTTAGTATTTTTGCGGTCATTGCGAGTAAAGCGAAGCAATCTGTTGCTCGTGATGAGTGATGCGTGATGGGTAATGAGTTAAGAAAAAACTCATCACGCATTACAGATTACGCATTACGAAAGGGGATTGCTTTGTCGCTATCACTCCTCGCAATAACAATAATAAATTCGCGAATTTTTATGTTATGCTGCCTTGACCGGCAGCTCTATAACAAAGGTCGTACCCTTTGGCTTATTGTCTGTTACCCGTATGTAGCCGTTGTGGTCTGCAATGATCCTGTTTACAATGGCAAGGCCGAGGCCGGTGCCTGTCTTCTTCTTGGAAAAATAGGGAAGAAATAGCTTGTCCTTGTCGTCTGGATTTATGCCTGCACCCTCATCTGCCACCTCTACCTTTACAAGATTCAGGTCTGAATCATAATGTGTCTTCACCCATACACGGCCCTTGTTATTCATTGCCTCTACAGCATTTTCAAAG
Source organism: Nitrospirota bacterium (assembly GCA_016195585.1). Lineage (GTDB taxonomy): Bacteria > Nitrospirota > CAKKRA01 > 9FT-COMBO-42-15 > 9FT-COMBO-42-15 > JACPZJ01. The sequence goes on from JACPZJ010000208.1 coordinate 3,793, forward strand.
AGATTTACAAAGACCCTCTTAAACTGCTCCTTATCCACATTAATAACAGGCAGGCCCTTTGCAAAGTTATTTATAATATTGATATCCTTATGCGCGCTCCTGTAAAGCGGTACGACCTCGTTTATTATTTCGTGGAGGTCGTTTGGCGCGGGCATTGAAGCAGGCATGCGCGCAAAGTTATAAAATTCATTAACAAGGCTTTTTATGCTGTTGACCTCATGAATAATCGTGTTTGTACATTCATCAAATATCTTATTAAAGTCGCTGGCATTTTCATGAAATTTCTTTCTGAGCCTCTGCGCAGAAAGCTGTATAGGCGTAAGGGGATTCTTTATTTCATGGGCGATCCTTTTTGCCACCTCCTGCCATGCTGCAACCCTTTGAGCCTTGATCAGCTCGGTAAGGTCCTCAAAGACAATAACAAGGCCGAGATAGTTATTATCCTCATCCCTTAGCGCCGTAATGTTCAGCCCCAGCCTGAGGGGCTTGTTGTTTAATTCAACCTGTAATTCCTCTTCTATTGCGGCCTTACCCTGAGACCTCATCCTATTTATCAGCTCCTGCACCTTGTCAAGGGGTAAAAGATGCAGCGCTGACTGATAATGTTTCCCAATTACATCTGATGCCGGGATGCCGAGTATCTTTTCTGCGGAGCTGTTAAAGGTAGTAATCCTCCCGTCCTTGTCAACAGATATCACGCCTGTTGCTATGCTTTCAAGGACTGTTTCAATATAGCCTCTCCTGCGCTCAAGCTCTATGTTGCCCTTCTGCAGGGAGATATTTGCCTCTGCCAGCCTCTCGTTGCTGAATTTGAGATCATCGGTCATCTTATTGAAGGAATTTACAAGCATCCCTATCTCGTCCCTTGCCTTTATATCTACTATCTTGAAATTCAAATCCCCCTGAGCAATTGCCTGAGTGCCTTCAGCAAGCTTCTGTATCGGCACTGTAATATCCTTTGCAAGATGAAACCCAAACCATGTGCCGGCAAAGATTATAATGAGGGTAATAAGGAGGAAGACCATAAGGTAGCTTCCCTTTATGGGGTTCTTGAATGCCTTTAACTGTTTATATTCCTCATATGCCCCTGTTATCTCCTCCATCTTATTAACAAGGCTCTGCGGTATATAATAGTTCACCACAACAACACCGACAATATCCTTATAATTAAATGATGAATATATCGGGACAACACCCCTTATTATATCCCCCTTCCCTGTAGACTGGATATTCGTTAGCTCCTTGCCCTTCAAACCAGTTTTAATAATGTCCTGCTGCGGCCTGATGAATGAACCTTCAGGTATCTGGGGATTCAGCGCCTTAACAAGCTCTTCTTGCTGTGCGCTGAAAATCTCAACAACGCCGAGATTATACTCCTCTGCCTTTTTTGCCACTACCTCTTTTAAAAGCTGTCTGTTCTGCTCATCTAAGAGCTCTCCCTCTGTAATTGTCTTGCTTATCTGCTTTGAATAATAAATGGCATTATCCTGCGAATTCTGATAATAGGTCTGGGCAACCTCAAGAGAGTTTTTTAAGGATTTTTCAACCTGTATATTAAACCAGCTTTCAATAGCAGTTGTAAGGAGGCCGCTTGCAACAATAAAGAGGAGGACAGACGGTATAAGAACCGCTGAGAGAAAGTATAGAACCAGCCTTGTCCTGAACTTTGCGCCCATAATATTCTGCCTTCTTTCAAGATAGAGCTTTATGAAGTTCCTTGAAAGCAGCAAAATAAGGACTATTAAAAGGATGATGTCCACATTAACAAGGGCAAGGATGATTATGTTGTTTGCAAAAAGGGATGGCCCCTCTATCTTCTGAAAAAAAACCTCTATTGCAGTAAGAACAACAGCCAGAATAAAAAAGGCGAGTGCTACAAGGAGAGGTCTGTAATTCCTGCTCATGGCTTCTTCTCCAGTTTAAAGGCTGCAGAATTCGCCCATGATGTATCAATATCAGAAAATGGAATAAAGAATAAGAAGTAGTCAAGAAAGAAGGAGAGCCTTGCATCCTTCATCTCTGCCTTTATGCTTACATAATACTCTTCATCAGATTCCAGAACCTTACTTTGCGCCAGAATTATGTTCTCTATCATGGAGACGATCGTCTTTATTTCACCATAATTCTGGACTATCTTCTCCTTATTTACATTGCCCTGCATCTTTACTGAATATTGCTTCTTTAGCAGGTCATATTTAACAGTATACTTAACCTCCTTTGAAAGGACATCCTCATCATACCAGCCGCTCCTTTTTTTCTTCAAGACTATCTCATATATAATATCCTTTTCAATGCCGCTGTTTATCTCATCCTCAATCTTCTTGTCAAAACCATTAACCAGCCTCGCAGAGGCAATAATGCTGTCTTTATTCAGCACAACATTAATATCAGATATCCTCGCATCACCTGCAAGGGCTGGAGTAATATAAGAAAATGATATTATATAAATAATAAGTATAACTATATGAATCCTCCTCATGTGCAGCAATTCTCCTTGAGCGCCATATTTACTATTCACCAATTTTTACCCCTTTGAAAAATTCTCCTGCCACTCCTTCTGAAACTGATCATAGGATAATGTCAGGCCGTCAGAAAAGGCCTGCTCAATGGCCTTGTTGCTTCCTAATTCCTCAAGCACCCTTTTTATATTATGCATCCCGTATCTCTCAATCATAAACTCCACAACAGCGTGGCTCATGGTATATGCAATCTGCGCCTGATAGCTGTTAAAGCCCATGAATGAGCCTTCAAGGTTCTTTAATGGAATCATCACCTTATTCTTCTGCATGGCCTTGATCAGTTCCTTTCTGTAGTCTGCCATATTCCTATCTTCAAAATGCTCTGCAAGCCCCTCATTAAGCCATGTCGGACACCTTCCATTCTTTACAATAGAGCGTACAAGCGCGTGGGTATATTCATGATAGAGGGTCTTTTTTAGCTCATTAAACTCATTCTTATAACCGCCGATAGGAATCCGTATTTTTCCATCATAGAGCGCGCCTGCCCATGAAGGAGACCTTGTTACGTCCCTGAACTGCTGTTTTGTGTATAGATATACAATAACCTCTGTATCAGGATAGGTTGAGAGATCCCTTCCTATTTCTCTATAGGCATCCTCTAATATGGAGATAACAATCCTCCCCACATCCCTCTCCTCTGGGCCTTCAAACCTCAATGTAAAGTGGCTTGCTGCCTCTTTTGTAAAACTTTCACTTGTATCCTTTTCCCTCTTTGCCTTTGACAGATAATATCTTGCCTTCTGGTCAGAAGGCGCAATGCTTAATACCTTTTCCCAGTAAGAGATGGCCTTTGCAACATCATCACTCTTATAATACAGCTCAGCAAGAAGGTGATATGCCTCAAGGAAGTTTGGATCAAGTCCAACTGCCGTGTTCAGCGCATCAATGGCCTCCGGGTCTTTATTCAACTGGAGATAAGCAGCCCCCATGCCAAAATATAATTTAGGATCTTTGTCAGAGGAATAATTTATGGCATTTTTGTAATCCTCTACTGCATCCCTGTAATTGCCTGTCTCAGCCTTTTTTACGGCTATTATGCCGTATGTGGCAGAAATGGCCTTCTTAATATCCCGATTTGCCGCATCCTTTTCCAGCGCCATCTTAAAACTCTCCACTGCATTCTGGTATTTGCCATTTTCAATAAAATCCTTCCCATCCTTCAGGTATCTCATAACCATTGGATCAGAGGCGCTGATGTTTTCTACCTGCTTTTCAGTGATCTTCGGCAGTGGAAGGGTAATATTTGCAGATGCCACAGACCCCTTCTCCTCTGATATTTTATCCTGAACCTCCATCCCTTTAGTTGCTGCCTGCCTTGCTGCAATCCATTGATAAAAAACAACTGCAAGCAGAAGAACAATAATGCCTGCAATGGCGCCAATAATTATTAGACCTGTCCTCTGCCTTTCATCTTTTTTGGAAGCTGTCTCCTCTTTTTCCCTAATCCCCTCATCCACCTCCTTAACCCCCTTTTGTCCCCCTTTAATAAAGGGGGATGTAGGGGGATTATCTTCATGCTCATTTCCCTCTTTAGCGGCGGCAGTGGTTGAAGGGCCTTCTTTGGCTAACGGTGTGCTGCACTTTGGGCAGACCTCTGTGCCGTCAGGCAAGTTTGACCAGCAGTTTTTGCAAAACATTTAGTTATCCTCCAAAACATATCATTTTATTTTTTTGTTCACGCTCAAAATGCCTAATTAGTATATTTAAGCATACCACATTTTATAAGGTGGCGCAATATAATAGGCGCTCACATACTGCGTCCCTGTAGGGCTGGACACGCTAAAGGTGTAGAGATTTTTTGCGTTTTCTGCTTGATGCTGTGGAGTATTATGGCAAACCTAAAGCTTTGCGGACAGATAACGAGCCTGTCTTTACCTCATGGTTATTTAAAATCAGCCTATGGCTGATGGGTATTCGTCATCAGCTTATTGATAAGTGTTGTCCATGGCAGAATGGAAGGATAGAGCGGTTCTTTGGGACATTAAAGAAAAAGCTAAATCAATGGCAAGTAGGCAGCCGAGAGCAACTTAATGGTGCACTCGGTCAATTCCGATTTTGGTACAACCATGTAAGGCCGCATCAGCATCTTAACGGAATGACACCAGCAGAGGTGTGGAATGGGAGAGACATATTTGCACGAAGACCAAAACAGGAATACTGGTTTGAGGCATGGGATGGGCTGCTGACAGGGATTTACTTAAAGGTTTAGTCTGCCATAGTAGGCTAAAAAAAATGGTAAAAGAAGGTGTCCGTGGGAGACTTGTGATTACAACTAAAACAACACTAAAAAAGTTCAGTAAAGCAATAAAAAGTACAAAAAACACTGCTTAAGGAAAGAAA
>JACPZJ010000209.1 GCA_016195585.1 Nitrospirota bacterium
AAATGCTCATCACATTAATTGAGAATGTAAACCCGATTGTAAAGGTAATAATCCTCACATTTAGTGTAAATGCCGGGTCAATGCCGATTTTAAAGCCTTTAAGAAAGATATTCCTTAATGGCCCCTCTGGCGCAACGATGCCGAGTATCTCGCCGAGTATGCTTCCCAAAAATGCGCCTAAAATAATAAATACAAGAAATATCCAGAAATTTCTCTGCAATATTGCCATATCTTACCCCCTATTTTTTACGAAGCCGCCACATATTTTGCTATCAGGTCTCCTACCTCTGTTGTAGTCATCCCCATCTTGCCAGCGCCGAGGTTTTTAATGTCCTTGCTTACTGCCTTCATCACAGCCTTTTCAATATCCAATGCAGCATCTTCCTCTCCAATATGCTCCAAGAGCATCCCGCCAGCGCATATTGCAGCAAGGGGATTTATTACATTCTTGCCTGTATACTTTGGCGCAGAGCCTCCAATCGGCTCAAACATGGATGTGCCCTGCGGATTTATATTCCCGCCAGCAGCAATGCCCATCCCTCCCTGAATCATTGCGCCTAAATCAGTGATGATATCTCCGAACATATTGTCAGTAACAATAACATCAAACCATTCTGGATTTTTTACCATCCACATGGTTGTTGCATCAACATGGGCATAGTCTGTAGTTATGTCAGGATATTCCTTTTTTACCTCGTTAAATGCCCTCTCCCATAAATCAAAGGCGTAAGTTAAGACATTTGTCTTTCCACAGAGCGTCAGCTTCTTTCTCTTGTTCCTCTTTTTTGTATATTCAAAGGCATATCTAATGCAGCGCTCAACACCCTTTCTCGTGTTAATTGATTCCTGAACAGCAACCTCATCAGCCGTCCCCTTTTTTAATGTGCCGCCTGCGCCAGCATAAAGACCCTCTGTATTCTCCCTTACTACTACAAAGTCAATATCCTCTGGCTTTTTGTCCTTTAAAGGCGTATCAACTCCGGCATAAAGTTTTACAGGCCTTAAATTAATATACTGGTCAAGCTCAAATCTCAACCTTAATAAAAGCCCTTTTTCAAGTATGCCTGGTTTTACATCAGGATGGCCTATTGCGCCTAAAAATATTGCCTTGAATTTTCTTAATTCATTTAAGGCAGAATCAGGCAGAATCTCGCCTGTCTTTAAATATCTCTCACCGCCTAAATCAAAGTTTGTTAAATCAATCTTAAATCCTCTTTTTGCAGCAGCAGCCTTTAATACCTTAATACCCTCTGCAACGACTTCGGGCCCTGTCCCATCGCCCGGCAGTACTGCAATTTTGTGTGTTTTAGACATCTAATTATGAATCCTCCTTAATTTTGAATTTTTCATTTTGATTTTTGAATTTTATTTTTTGTCCACTCCATCAGCCCGCCTGCATTAATAAGCTCCTGCATAAAGGCTGGTATTGGATTGACTTTATATTCCTCTTTTTTAGCAAGATTTCTTATAATTCCTTTTTCTATATCAACCTCAATCTCATCGCCTTCTTTTATCTTTTCTGATGCCTCTGGAGATTCTAATATTGGGAGTCCTATGTTAAAGGCGTTTCTGTAAAATATCCTTGCAAAGGATTTTGCAATAACACATGATACACCGCATGCCTTTATTGAGATAGGCGCATGCTCCCTTGATGAGCCGCATCCAAAATTTTTGTCTGCAACAATGATATCACCCTTTTTAATCTTCTTTGCAAAGTCCTTGTCAGCATCCTCCATGCAGTGCTTTGCAAGCTCTGCTGGATCTGATGTATTTAAATATCTTGCAGGTATTATGGCATCAGTATCAATATCGCTTCCGAATTTCCATGCATTGCCTTTGAAAGTCATTTTAACTCCTCAGGTGAGCCTATTCTTCCCAACACAGCAGATGCAGCAGCAACAGCAGGGTTTGATAGATAAACCTCGCTCTCCGGATGTCCCATCCTGCCGACGAAGTTTCTGTTTGATGTGGCAACTGCCCTTTCACCTTTTGCCAGAACGCCCATGTGTCCGCCGAGGCATGGCCCGCATGTCGGCGTGGAGATTGATGCATTTGCATCAAGGAATATATCAAAGAGCCCTTCCTTCATTGCCTGTCTGTATACCTCCTGAGTTGCAGGTATCACGATCACCCTTACATAGGGTGCAACCTTTTTGCCTTTTATTACAGCAGCAGCCTCTCTTAAGTCTTCTATCCTTCCGTTTGTGCAGGAGCCTATAAAGACCTGGTCAATGGTTACATGATTTAATTCGCTTACAAATTTTGTATTCTCTGGAAGATGAGGACATGCAACAACAGGCTCTATTTTATTGCAGTCGTATTCACGCACATCCACATATTTTGCATCCTTATCGCTCTGATAAAATTTATATTGCCTTTTTGCCCTTCCCTTAACATATTCCTCTGTAATCTTATCAGGCGCAATAATCCCGTTCTTTGCGCCAGCCTCTATTGCCATATTGCACATGGTTAGCCTTCCAGCCATTCCCATGTTTTCTATTGCCTCGCCTGTAAGCTCCATAGCACGATACAATGCGCCGTCTACACCAATGTCTCCGATTGTATAAAGTATCAGATCCTTGCCGCTTACCCATTTATTCAGCTTGCCAGAGTAGATGAACTTCATTGACTCAGGCGCCTTGAACCATATCTCTCCTGTAATCATTGCAGCAGCAACATCTGTGCTTCCAACGCCTGTTGAAAATGCGCCAAGACCTCCGTATGTGCATGTATGGCTGTCAGCGCCGATTACAACATCGCCTGAGCCGACTATACCCTGCTCTGGCAAAAGTGCGTGCTCAACACCCATCCTGCCTACTTCAAAATATAAAGAGAGATTGTGTTCTTTGGCAAATTCCCTGAGCATCTTTGTCTGCTCAGCAGACTGGATATCCTTATTCGGCGCAAAGTGGTCAGGCACAAGCGTAATCCTGTCCTTGTCAAAGACCTTTTTAGCGCCTGCCTTTCTGAACTCCTTTATAGCAATAGGCGCAGTAATGTCATTTGCAAGGACAATATCAACCTTACAGTTGATAAGCTCACCGGGTGTAACCGCATTTTTTCCACAGTGAGCAGCAAGTATCTTTTCTGTTATAGTCATTCCCATAGGCGTTCTCGTTAGACAATCTGCAAAGTATACACAAACTATTCCTTCAAATCAAGCCCTTTGTCTAATGTCAGAAATGTCATTGCGAGCGAAGCGAAGCAATCTCGTCTTTTACAATGAGATTGCCACGCACCCTTCAGGTGCTCGCAATGACGGTTAAAGCTAATATTTCCTTTTCTTATTTTTTAGCCTTTTTAATATACGATAGCTTATTCAGGGCATTGATATATGCCTTTGCGCTTGCAACAATAATATCAGTATCAGCTCCATGCCCCCTTACTGTTTTTCCGTCTTCCTCAAGGGATACTGTAACCTCTCCAAGCGCATCTGTTCCGCCTGTTATACTCTTTACCTCAAATTTTAAAAGATTGCTCTTTGTCTGGGTTATAAATGCTATTGCCTTGTATGTAGCGTCAACAGGTCCGTCTCCATGCTCCTCCTTTTCCACAATATGGTCATCCACCTTTAACTTTAATCTTGCAGACGGCTTTACATTAATGCCGCCTGATATTGTAAGGTCAATTAGGCTGTAGACCTCTGGGATCCTTGATATCTCTTCTGACACAAGTGTCTCAATATCCTCATCGTATATATCCTTTTTCTGGTCTGCAAGATGCTTGAATTTTTCAAAGGCGCTCTCCATCTCTTCCTGTGTTAAATCATAGCCAAGCTCTTTTAGCCTTGCCTTGAAGGCATGCCTTCCTGAATGCTTGCCGAGAACAAGCTTGGCGCTAATCAGGCCGATGCTCTCAGGGCTGATTATCTCGTATGTTGTCTTTTCCTTTAGCAGACCATCCTGATGTATGCCTGCCTCATGTGCAAAGGCATTTGCACCCACAATCGCCTTGTTCGGCTGCACAGGGATGCCTGTTATCTTTGTGATAAGCCTGCTTGAGCGTGTAATCTCCTTTGTATTTATATTTGTATCTGCATTGTAAAAGTCCCTGCGAGTCCTCAATGCCATGACAACCTCTTCCATAGAGCAGTTTCCTGCGCGCTCACCAATGCCGTTGATTGTACACTCCACCTGTCCTGCGCCATTTAAAACTGCTGAAAGGGAATTTGCAACAGCAAGGCCAAGGTCATTGTGGCAGTGCGCAGAGATCACTGCCTTATCCTTAATCCTCTCCTTTATTGCCTTTATAACCCTGCCGAACTCCTCTGGCATTGTATATCCCACTGTATCTGGTATATTCACAGTCTTTGCGCCTGCCTCTACAACAGCATCAATCACATCAAGGAGATAATTCAGGTCTGTCCTTGTGGCATCCATAGGTGAAAACTCAACATCATCAACAAAACCATTTGCAAGCCTCACCATTTCAGCAGATATCCTTATTGCCTCCTCGCGGCTAACCCTGAACTGATGCTTTAGATGTATGTCTGATGTTGAATGGAATGTGTGTATCCGCTTCTTTGGCGCATCCTTTAATGCCTCCCATGCCCTTTTTATGTCTGCCTCCTTTGCCCTTGCAAGACTGCAGATAATCGGGCCTTCAACTTCACTGCCAATCCTTTTAATCGCCTCAAAATCCCCGGCTGAGCTTATGGCAAAGCCTGCCTCTATTATATCAACACCCAAGCGACCAAGCTGTTTTGCCACCTGCAGTTTTTCTTCCACATTCATTGATGCGCCAGGCGATTGCTCGCCATCGCGGAGTGTTGTGTCAAAGATTTTGATAATGCGTGTCATGTCTCCTCCTTAAATAAAAAAGCCCTCAATCCCTCTTGCCTGTCAGCAGACAGGAAAAGGGACGAGGGCTTTGTGCTCCCGTGGTACCACCCTATTTTAACCCCTCACCCTGCCCTCTCCCCTTAGGGGAGAGGAGAAAAAGTGAAAGGTCCTCTTTTTGCCCTTAACGCAGGCTCACGGCAGACTCTACTTGGCATTTTGCCTTTCACCTCTGCGGCTCCGGGGCGAGTTCAGCGTCCTGACTACTGATTTGCACCAGCCATCAGCTCTCTCAAAGTCAGGTTAGCGCCTACTACTCCTCATCACAGCCTATAATACAGTCTTAAGTCCTAAGTCTTAAATCGTAAGAAAATATGTTTCTCCCTACTTATTACTTACGACTTACTACCGTAGTGTTATGTCTTCTCCTTATTAAGTATTATCTCCTTATCCTCTATGTCCTCTTCCTCTATATTCTCCTTCGCAGGTATTTTTGCGGCTGATGCCCTTACGAGTGGTGAGAGGATCAGCTCTATAATACCTGATGATGCATACACCGCAAAAAATAAAAAGAGCATCAGATACGGCTGTGCTGCAAATACAACTAATATCAGCACCGTTGCCACAAGCACCCTGAAAGGTTTTCTCTCCCTGAGATTAAAGTCCTTAAAGCTCCTATATTTTATATTACTTACCATAAGAAAGGCAAGCACATAGGTCATTATCAATATAACAAGCGGCCTTATTATCTCCTTATCCATACCGATGAAATGCTGATCTAATAATATTGTTGATGCCACGAGGCTCGCTGCTGCTGGTATTGGCAGGCCGACAAAGTATTTGCTCTCAACAGTGCCAACCTGCACATTGAAC
>JACPZJ010000041.1 GCA_016195585.1 Nitrospirota bacterium
ATCAGGCCTCAACTGCTGCCTTAAGGCGCTGATGTTGTTGTATGCCATGATCAGCGCATCAAGGGCATTGATGCCCTTCCATGGAGATGCTGCGGCATGTGCGGGCCTGCCTGAATATTCTACAGTAACATCTATGGCAGCGAGGGAGCGCTTTACAACCTCTGTGTCATTTGACGGGTGAACCATCATTGCAGCATCAAGGTCATTAAATATACCCTTTTTTGCAAGGATGACCTTGCCGCCGCCCTTCTCTTCTGCAGGCGTCCCAATAACCACTATTCTTCCTTTTATGTCAGTCTGCGACAGGGCAATGGCAGCGCCTATTGACGCAGGGCCGATAAGATTGTGGCCGCAGCCATGACCTACTTCGGGCAGGGCATCGTATTCTGCAAGGAGGCCTATGGCAGGCCTGCTGTCCCCTTTTTGATAAACAGCACGAAAGGCGGTCTCTAACCCTGCAATACCAGTTTCAATCTTAAACCCGTATTTTTCTAATGCAGATGTAAGGAGCTGGGAGGCAAAATATTCTTCAAAGGCAAGTTCAGGTTTTTTATGTATCTCCTTTGCAAGAGAGATGAGAAGCGGTGCGAGTCCATCAACCCTTTGTACGAGCCTTTTCTTTATAGCGGTTAACATGGGCTAAATTTACCCTTTTTGGGGCAATGAGTCAAGAGGGAAAATCCTGCCAAAAAATTTATCTTGACGAGGCCTTATAGATTTATTATATTATCTAACAGCGGAGGTTAAGATAATATGACAACACTTTTAGTTATGGTACATATAGTGATGAGCATCCTGCTGATACTAATTGTCCTTCTTCAGGCAGGGAAAGGCGCTGATGTTGGCGCGGCCTTTGGCGGCGGTTCAAGCCACACCGTGTTTGGAAGTCGCGGGGCAGGGACATTCCTAAGCAGGCTTACAGCAGCGGCAGCAATAATATTTATGCTTACATCCCTAAGCCTTGCATATCTATCAAGGGAGCGGACAGCCTCTTCAGTGGTGGATACGATGAAACAGAAGGGGTCACAGACAGCCCCTGCTGAAAAACCTGCCCAGCAGCCATCCGCTGCCCCAGAAGGTCAGCCCGAAGGTCAAAAGAAGTAGTTTTTTTAGCGAGGTAATTTTTTAGTGTGTGCCGTCCTGTATTAATTGAAGCTCCGAAAAATTTTAGTAGGGGCGCTTCATGAAACGCCCGTTCACGCACTTCACACCCGCTAAAATCCAGCGGGTACGGATTGTAACCAAAGGATAAAAATATTATACAAGGAATTTCCCCCTTTGAAAAAGGGGGATTAAGGGGGATTTTAATATTGAAGAACCCCGCCATGAATAACGGCGGATTATTAGCGGCGATATGTCCAAGGAGTGTGTTTTTATGAATTTAGTAGAATTAAAAGAAAAGAATATTGAAGATCTTACGCAAGTAGCAAAGGAGCTGAAGGTTGAGGGCGCTGCCAGCCTTCGCAGGCAGGAGTTGATCTTTGCCATACTTCAGGCCCAGAGCGATAAGAATGGCATTATCTATGGCGAGGGCGTATTAGAGACCCTGCCTGACGGTTTTGGCTTCCTTCGCGCGACTGACTATAATTATCTTCCGGGGCCTGATGATATATATGTCTCGCCGTCCCAGATAAGAAGATTTAACATGCGGACAGGCGATACGGTCTCACAGTCCATTGCAAAGGCGGTTGCAAAAAATCACCCTGAGATAGCCCTTATAGTCCTTCTTATTGACGAGCGGCCTGAAGAGGTTACAGACATGCAGCGTCAGGTGAAAGGAGAGGTGGTCAGCTCCACCTTTGATGAACCTGCCCAGCGCCATGTTCAGGTAGCTGAGATGGTTATTGAAAAGGCAAAGCGGCTTGTTGAACATAACAAGGATGTTGTAGTTCTCTTAGACAGCATTACACGGCTTGCCCGCGCATATAATACCATTGTTCCTCCAAGCGGCAAGGTGCTTTCTGGCGGTGTTGATGCAAATGCCCTTCAGAGGCCAAAGAGGTTTTTTGGCGCTGCAAGAAACATTGAAAAGGGAGGCAGCCTTACGATTATTGCAACTGCCCTTGTTGATACCGGCAGCAGGATGGATGATGTTATATTTGAGGAATTTAAGGGAACAGGAAACATGGAGCTTCATCTTGACAGGAAGCTTGTTGAAAAGAGGGTATTCCCTGCCATAGACATAAACGCCTCTGGCACAAGGAAGGAAGAGCTTCTTGTGGATAAGGATGACCTGAACAAGATGTGGATACTTAGGAAGGTGCTGAACCCGTTAAGCATAGTGGAGAGCATGGAGTTCCTGCTTGATAAGATGAGGGGTACAAAGAGCAACAGGGACTTTCTTGATTCAATGCATAAGGGATAAAAAATAGGTTGTAAAAGGCTATAATAATCCGTTATAATATTACGCCCTGATTGGTTTAGGGCGTTATTAATTTTAAGGAGGCTGAGAAATGAAGTCAGATATACATCCAGAATACGCAGAAACAACAATTTCATGCGCCTGTGGCTCGGTTGTTAAGACGAAGTCAACAGTAAAAAGCCTGAAGGTAGAGATATGCTCCCAGTGTCATCCGTTATTTACAGGGACGCAGAAGATTATAGATACCGAAGGCCGTGTTGAGCGCTTTAAGAAGAGGTATCAGAAGACAGAGGCAGCAGAGGCTAAGCCGGCAGTAAAGGCAAAGGCTAAGACAAAGGGGACGGTTTAGGGATTGAGTGTCTCTTTAACATTGACAGCCATGGCAGTAAGGCATATGAGAATAAGGGGTTTAATCTTTCCGGGGTTGCGGCTTCATAGGTTTATTGACCTGTCTGTCCAAAAGGCAGGAAAGGGACCTGCTGATGAATAAGAGACAGGCTCCAGTCAGGGCTGCAATGGATGTCCTGATTAGTGATTAGATAACAAGAACCCCGCTTTAGCGGGGTTTTTTATTTTTAAGGTATAATTATGTTTCAAAAATTAGAAGCAGTAAAAGAAAAATACGAGGAGCTTTCAAGGCTGATGAGCGACCCGAAGGTCATTTCAAATCCATCAGAGCTTCAGAAATATGCCAAGGAACAGGCAGAGATTTCCGAGTTAGTGGATAAGTATGAGGCGTATAAAGATGTATTAAAGCAGATAGAGGATGCAACAGCCCTATTAAGAGAGTCAAAGGGGGAGGCAGAATTTCAAGAGCTTGCAAGGATAGAGATTGAGGAGCTTGAAAAGAAAAAAGGCAAATTAGAGGATGAGATAAAGCTGCTCCTCGTTCCAAAAGACCCCTATGACGAAAAGAATATTTTTCTTGAGATAAGGGCAGGCGCAGGCGGCGATGAGGCAGGATTATTTGCTGCGGAGCTTTTCAGGATGTATTCAAGGTATGCAGAGAAAAAGAGGTGGAAGGTGGAGATACTTGATTCAAATTCAACAGGCGTCGGCGGGTTTAAGGAGATAATAGCCCTTGTTGAGGGAAAGGGGGCATACAGCAGGCTGAAATATGAGAGCGGCGTTCACCGTGTTCAGAGGATTCCGGTTACAGAGACAGGCGGCAGGATACACACATCAACTGTCACTGTTGCAGTAATGCCTGAGGCAGAGGATGTGGAAGTCCATATAGACCAGAAGGACCTGCGAATAGATACCTCTTGCTCATCAGGCCCCGGCGGGCAGAGTGTCAATACAACATATTCAGCAATAAGAATTACCCATATTCCCTCAGGCATTGTTGTAAACTGTCAGGACGAGCGATCGCAGTTAAAGAACAAGAATAAGGCAATGCG
>JACPZJ010000203.1 GCA_016195585.1 Nitrospirota bacterium
CCCAACCCTCTCCCGTCAAGTGAGAGGGAGTTTAAAGGAACGAGGTTCTAATATGCCCAAAATAGCAATAATCTATGGCACACAGGCAGGCAGCACAGAGATGATGGCAGTTGCAGTTGAAGAAGGTGTTAAGAAGGCCGGCTTAGATACTATATTGAAGAATGTAACAGTTGCAAAGCCTGACGACCTGAAAGACATTGACGGGCTTATCCTCGGCGCCCCCACCTATCATGCTGACCTCTTTGACGTCATGAAGAATTTTCTGCTAAGGATAAGGGATGCTAATTTAAAAGGGAAGGTCGGCTCTGCCTTTGGCTCCTATGGGTGGAGCGGCGAGGCGCTGGAAAAGATGATAAGCACATTAAAATATTTTGGAATGAAGTTGGTTGAGCCGGGTCTGCTCATTAAAAATCAGCCTGATGAAAGCGGCCTTGAGGAGTGCAGGAGGTTTGGTGAAAAAATCGCGAAGAAGATTGTTAAATAATTTATACCCCGAATCCCTTCAATCTATCCATCATAACTGATTCAGAGGTTCCCCTTTCCTTCTTCTCACGATTTTCTTCAATATCAATTATATCTGACAGATAAAGCATGTATATGGATTTTAATGCCTCATCCTTTATTATATCAGGCGACCTTAACAAATAGTTGATTGTAGCGCCCTTCTTTACAGAATCAAGGATCGTGAGTTCATTGGCTGTAAAATTTAGATTATCGCCAAATTTGCCGAACTCAGGTGAAAGCATTAATTTTTTATTGTAATCAGGCAGGCCGCTCACCAAATTTATATTTACACTGCCAATGGCCTCCTTTAACTGCCTGTATAATACCTCTGGAATGAAATAGCTTATAGTCTCTCTGATCGGAGGAAGATTCTCCTGCCAGTTATATTCACCGCTTTTTAACGAAAATATCTCCTTTAAGGATTCATTCTCATTCGCCATTTTATATTTTGCATAGACAATCTGCTTATCCTTTATATAAATGCTTCCAATAGAATTGCCGCTTTTCACAAAAAGGACACCTGTTATATTTGAATGATTAATCCTTTTGAGTATCTCATATATAACAAGACCATGCAGATTGCCCTTCAAACCCTTGTTTATCATAAATTAGCCTCACCTAAGAATTAAGGGGTTATTTTAAATATAACAGATAGATACTGTATTGTCAAACAAGGTAAAAAATATAATCAGGAATAAAACATTTAAAAACAAGAGATTACAGAATCAGCATGGAGATTATCACACCAGAATAGAAATTTTAAAATATACGAATTATAGAACCTACCCTTCGCTCCTCTTTCTTACTATTACCTCCCATTCTTTTTCACCTGTCTTCTCTACGGCTATGATTTCATTACCCTCTTTTTCAAGGCTCCTCGGGACATTCTCGGTGGCAGGCGGATAATCTACAATCACCTTTAGAACCTCACCATCCTCCATCTCCTCCAGGGCAAGTTTTGACTTTACAAAGGTATATGGGCATATCTCACCCTTAATATCAAGAACCCTGTCAATCTTTGTATCTTTCTTTACTGTCATCTAATCTACTCCTTTATTATTTATTAATGTCCCAGCGCCTTCAACTCATTTATCCTTTTCACCATATCAGGAACCATCGGCACAGGCACAGCAAGAACCATCTCATCATCTTTATAACCAGAAAAATCTCTGGCGCCATGACATAATAATGTAAGGCTCGGCTTTTTTTCAATGTAGCACCTTGCCGTAGCCTCGCCGCACACCGCTGTCTCGCCCCTGAATGATGCGGTTATGCCTCCGAGCAGAATGGACAGCTCCATGAGCTGTCTCGGATTTACAATAAAAAGCAGGACATCTGCATTCTCTGCATCACCCACCTGAACAGTCCTGAATTTTTCTTTAACCCTTAATTCTACCTCCACATATTTAGGTTCCCTCAGGCCAAGGCAAAGCTCAGGGTTCGGGCATGTAAAGTCCTTTTCATTAAGATTAAACCCTTTTCCGCTAACAGCAGATTCTCGCACAAACCAGCAGTAGAACTGTCCCTCTGTCGGATGGCCTTCTGCAATATCGTCCTTCAAAAGCCTCACGCCGACTACCTCGGAATTTAACTTCAGATATTCTTTTATGGTTTTTAAGTTTTCTTTTAAATTTTCCATTCTTTCCACTGAAATTAAAATAAACGGCAAAGTAAAAAGCTCCAGATGCAAGGCGGAGCGAGGACTCGCACCGCAGCATACATGTTAGTATGTGAGGATGCGAGGCCGAAGCGACAACGCAGCAGATGGACTTTTTACGAAGCCGTTAAATAAAATAGTTTATCCTTGCATCCCCTATGTTTGCTAAGAATGCCGCTGCGCCAGCCACCTCATCAACCTCTTCAATAAGGTCTTCTTTTTTGACACCAACTGTCTCCATTGCCATCTCGCAAACCGTGAGCTTCACACCAAGCATCTTGGCTGCTGATATGTGGTCATTTAAGGTCATAATCTTCTTCCGCCTCATCCTCTCCTTTGTTGCCCTTGCGCCAATGCCGAAGAGGTTGTATTTGGAGAGGGTGAGGCTCTCCGCACCCCCCCTCGCAAAGAAGCTGTGTATCTTCTCAAAGAAGGTTTCGCCCTCTCTCCTCGCGCCCTCTTTTGTTACGATATCAATTCCTCCGAAGGTAAAAAATACAGAGACCTCCATGTTTAATGCCGCCCCTGCATTTATCAGTGTAAAGGCCATAAGGGCCTTATCAAGGTCGCCGCTGCACAGGACAATCGTCATCTTCTCGCTTTTTATCTCACCCAATTTAACATTACCTCTTCTTTATCATAAACTTTAATAGTTTATCTTCTTCAATGCACTCCGCAAACTCTACATTATTCTTCTGACACCAGCCGTATACATCTGTCTTATTATCCTTATTGGCAATCACCATAAGTATATCCCCTGCCTGCAATTCCTTCATCTTCTGTGTCAGCTTCAGCACAGGGATGGGGCAGATCATGCCGCGAATATCCAGTGTGTCCTTTGCTTCTCCCATTTTTAACACATCCTCATATAAATGAAAAACCCCTTCCCACGCCCAATTTTAGTGAAGAAGGGGAGCTGAATCAGTGAGAGATTTTTTTGGTGGAGCTGAGCGGGATCGAACCGCTGACCTCTTGAATGCCATTCAAGCGCTCTCCCAACTGAGCTACAGCCCCACTGTTTGTTATACTAACATTCTCTATTATTTCTTGTCAAGGATGAAAAAGGGAGGAAGATGAGTAAAAGGCAGTGTGTATTTTTTTAAAGGCTAAGAATTTTTAAGGAGATAAAACAGTAAAGCAAACAGCCCTGCGCCAAAGAGTATGCCTATCGGCGCAAGAAATGACCTTTTTGCCTTAAATCTTGCAGCGAGATGCATTACACCGCCGCTTGACCTTATCATCATTACTGGCTCATAGATATTTCCTGACTTCAACTGTGATGTGTCTATCTTTATATTTGCCAATACTGTCTTTTCATTAAACTCCTTTGGCTCAGCAGATATCCATGGCTGGTCAAAGCTTATGCTGCCCCTATATGGATAGCATCCCAGATATGGTAGTGCAAGCTCAAATGTCCTTGTCTTGCCGCATGGAACCTTTCTCAGATCAAGGAACCGCTTCGTCTCATTAACATCAAGCCTTCTTGTCTTAGCGCCCTTTGGCCGCGCAGCCTCAATTAGCGCCTTGTATATGTCATCCTTCATCTCTATGGCATTCTGATATCGCTTCTCCTTTTCGTATGCCACTGCCTTTATTATTATATCTGATGTCTTATTTGTGATGTTTTTATTAAATATTACAGGCGGCTTAAACTCAAATGGGGTTCCCCGTGGGTCTCTGCCTGTCAGGCAATGGTGCATTGTTGCGCCGAGTGAATATATGTCAGACCTCGCATCTGTCTGGCCAAGGCCATACTGCTCAGGCGCTGCATAGCCTGGTGTGCCGAAGATATATGTGTCGCCCTTCTTCTCCTTTTTAAAGAACCTGGCTATGCCAAAGTCTATCAGCTTTACCCTGTTTTCAGGGCTGACCATTATATTGCCGGGCTTTAAATCACGGAATACTATCGGCCTCGGGCTCTGTATGTTCAGGAAATATAAGACCCTGCATATCTGCACCGCCCAGTTCAGCGCCATCAGCTCATCAAGCGGCCTCCCCTGATTCTCAATCAATATGTCTTCAAGGGTCTTTCCCTCCACATACTCCATCACAAGATAGGGCGTGGATTTTATAACAAAAAAGTCCTCTACCTTTGGCAGATTTGGATGGTCAAGCTTTGATAATATCCTTGCCTCCGTCTTAAACTGGTTCAGGATCTGTGTCTTCTCAGAGGCATCAACAAAACCGTCCTTTACCTCTTTTATTGCGAAACGGCGCCTGTCAGCCATCCGCTCTGCCTTATAGACTGTGCTCATACCGCCGTCGCCGAGAAGGCCGATAATCTTATATCTCGTTTTTAATTTTGATCCGATCATTAGCATATTTATCACAATGGTAAAATTTATATCCCCCTCACCCCAACCCTCTCCCACAAGGGGCGAGGGGGCTCAAATTCTTTCCCCTCCCTTGATGGGAGGGGATGAAGGGGAGGGTGAATATCGTTAACTTTCTAAAGTCGTTCACTACGGTTTACAGCCTCTGGCCGCAGTTAGGGCAGAATTTGCCTGCCTTTCGGATTATCCCGTTACACGCAGGGCATCTGTCTAATTCAATATTCCTCTTCTGTGCCTTCTCGCTGTATCTAAAGATAAGCTTTGCTTTGCCGACACCGATTACATCCCCATCCTTCAGTGATGATGGCGCAGTGATCATTTGATGATTTAAGGATGTGCCGAGCCCGCTGCTTTTATCCTCAATAATATATCCGTCGTCTGACCTTTTTATAGTTGCATGATACTGCGCAACACCCTCATCCTTAAAAATAGCAATCTCATTCCTCTCATCCCTGCCTATACCTGCAGCATCAGACAATATAAAATCTGTTGCCTTTGACCTCCCATGAAGCACAGAGATATGGGCCTTTCTATATGCCCTCTCCTGCTTCATTAAAGATAGGGAAAGGAGTGAGCCCACCGCAGCAACAGGCGCAAGAAAGAGCAAGAGAGACGGCCTGCCCGGGCTTCCAAAGAGCGTTGATTCAGGCTGAAAATATCTCCTGCCTGCAAAAAGCCGTTCACCTTTATATTCTATTGATAACTGGACATTGCGGAGGTACTCGCCCTTTTTTAGTGTAAAAAATGTAACAATATATTCATTTTTAAGCTGCGTGCCTATTTTCTCATAAAAGGCCACAAGCCTCTCGGGTGTCGGCGTGAAGAAATATTCCCCGCCGCTTTCGCCTGCCAGCCTTTTTAACTGCTCTTCTTTAACATCCTTCCCAAGTCCGATAGTGTAGATGGACATATTGTGCATGGAGGCATACTCAACAGTATCTGAAAATGTATGCATCCCCCTGTTGCTCTTGCCGTCTGTAAGTATTATTACCGCCTTCCTGCCCGGCGCAGATGCCATCTTTTCTATGGCTGCATAAAGGGCATCAAACATCGCTGTATTGCCGCCAATCTTTATCTCAGCCGCCTTCTGCCTTAACAGCTCTTTATCTGATGTAAGATCAGATATGAAATCCACCTTATCATCAAAGACTATTATGCCCGCCTTATCCTCAGGCTCCATGAGATTTATAAATTCCAAGAGCGATGCCTTTGCCTTCTCCATCTTCTCGCCCTTCATGCTTCCGCTCCTGTCAAGGATGAGCATAACAGAGATGTTCTTTTTTGCGCCTGCCGCCTTTACCCTCTCAATATTCATGGGCTCATAGACAGCGCCATTCTCCTTAATCTGCCATTTGCCCCTTGAAAGAGGAATATCCTTTATAGGCCTCCCGTCCTTATCAAGAACAGCCACATAGGCATCCACCTTTGGATAGCCTGATAAATCAAACTGTGTAATTACAGGCCTTATCTCCTCTGCAAAGGCTGAGGCGCTTGTTATTATCAGGGCTGTATAACATCACCGTTCTTTAACTCACCACTGCTGATCTTCCTGTCATTTACATAAACACCTGTGCCGCCGCCTGTCTCCTGCATCTCAAAGGCCTTATTGTTAACAATTATCTTTGCATGCTGCAATGCAACCCCTTCATTTCCTGAGAGGCAGACATCGCAGCGGTCATCCCTTCCAATGGATATAAGATTCTTGGCAACAATAAACTCCCTTCCCTCATTTCTGCCTTTTATTATCTTTATCTTTACTGTTGCAAAGGCCTCCTCTACAAGGCTTATGCCAAGGCCGATGGAGCCGCCTAATAGGGCAAGGCCAATAGCTGTTGCAGAATAATTGATGTTGCTCCGCAGGAAATTAAAGATGATACCGCCTACAATCCCGCCAATGGTGCCTCCGATAATCCCATAAATAACCTTCTTCCATGACCGCTCTGCAAGACCGCCGCTCATACCAATAAAGAGGCCAAGCAGCCCCCACCCCAGAGCAAGACCAAGGTATACACCAATCTCAGAGAGGGCAGCCATTCTATCTACAACAAATTCTCCAATGGTAGTAAATATTGTTGTACCAAAGAGTCCGCCTATACCGCCGCCGATGACCCCTGAGATACCGCCGTATACAGCGCCCCTTATGGCCTGATACCTCTGCCTTGCCACAATCGCCTCCACAGACCATATATAAGAGCCTATATGCAGGCTGACAACAGCGCCGAGGATGATATGCGACGTTAAGGGGTTTAAGAAGTCCTTATTTAACAGAAAAAGGACAAATGCCCAGCTCCCGAGCCCCCCCAATGCGCCGGCACAGAAATAGAATATTACCTTCCATCTTCCAGACATGGCTATCCTCCCACAGTAGGATTCAAGGGTTCAAGGGGTCAAGAGTTAAAAAATCCCCCCAACCCCCCCTTTAGAAAAGGTATAATCCCCCTTAGTCCCCCTTTAAAAAAGGGGGATTTAGGGGGATTTGATTTTCCTTGTCCACTTGACTCCCTGAACTCTCTGTAATTTATTTATCCTTAAACG
>JACPZJ010000206.1 GCA_016195585.1 Nitrospirota bacterium
TCTGCTTCTCTCCTCTGGCGTCTGGATATATTCCTTTTCTGGCGCTGGTTCTTTTCCTACAAGATAAGGTTTTATACGGCTGTAATTTTCATAAAATGGCGTGAAGTCTACAACAAGGTCTCTTAATACCTGTAAATGGCCGAGGGGCTGGATGGTTATTGTATCAGTATTCAGTTCTAATATCTGCGTCTCACAGGCAAGACAGTATTTTCCGTTTATGTGCATGGCGCAGGAGCCGCACACAGCGCCGCGGCAGGAGAATCTAAAGGCAAGGGAGGGATCAATATTCTTCTGAATATAAAACAGGCCTGCAAGGACTGTATCACCATGACCTACTGGAATTACAAAATTATCAAAATATGGCTCCTTGTCCTTTTCAGGGTCAAAACGGAAGATTTTGAAGGTTATGTTTTGCATTTAGTATTTTCTCTCTGCTGGCGCCACAAACCCTAATGTAACAGGTTTGTAGCTGAGCTTAGCGCCTTCTGGGCTGTAGGCTGCTATTGTGTGCTTAAGATAGTTTTTATCATCCCTTTTTGGATAATCTGTCCTATAATGAGAGCCACGCGACTCGGCTCGCTCAATGGCGCCGCTTATTATTGCATCGGCAATATCAATGCTTCCAAGAAATTCCAGCAGCCAGTAGAGTTCAAAGTTGAATCTTTTTCCCTTATATCTAAGTCTTAAATCCCTGTTTCTCTCCTTTATATTCTTAAATTCCCTCTGCCCCGCCTTCATCTGTGCTTCTTCTTTAAAGATGCCAAAATTCTCCCACATTATCCTGTTTAATTCCTCAAATAGATTAAAGGCATTTTCTCTGCCTTCACCTTCAAAGAGCCTGCTGATTCTCTTTTCTTCTTCTCTTAATGCCTCGTAACATTTCAAATTTGAGATTTGAGATTTGAAATTTGCTTTTATATATTTTCCTGCTATTTTACCTGCCGCAGCGCCAAATACAACGGTCTCTAAAAGAGAATTGCCTCCAAGTCTGTTAGCCCCATGCACACTGACACAGGCTGCCTCGCCGGCAGCATAGAGGCCATTAATCTTTGTCTTTGTGTCCATGTCTGCATCTATCCCGCCCATTGTATAATGCTGTCCGGGCTCAACTGGTATAGGTTCTGTAATTGCATTTATCCCTGCAAATTTACCTGCAAGCTCCACTACACCGGGCAGCCTTTCCATAATCAAATTTTTACCGAGATGCCTTAAATCAAGATGGAGATACTGCCCATTAATGGCGTTTCCCTTTTTAATCTCCCTTATCATATTCCTTGAGACAATATCCCTCGGCGCTATCTCCATTGCCTTTTTTGAGTCCTCATAGTTTGATAGGAATCTCTCTCCATGACTATTCAACAAATACGCCCCTTCACCCCTTGCGCCTTCTGTAACAAGTATATTTGTGCCGTAGAGTGTTGTAGGATGAAACTGGATAAATTCCATATCCTTTAAATCAGCGCCTGCCCAGTAGGCAATTGCCATACCTGTTCCAGTGTTAATTAAGGCATTTGTTGATTTGCCATAGAGTCTTCCAGCGCCTCCTGTAGCAATTATTACTGCATCTGTTTTAAAGGCATGTAAATCCCCTGCTTTTAAATCAAGGGCAATAAGCCCTCTTATAGAGTTATTTTCAACAATCAGCCTTGTTACAAACCATTCGTCAAAAAAGGTCAGGCAATTATTTTGTTCATTAATTCTAATTATCTGCTCAAAGAGCGTATGCAGCATTGCATGGCCTGTTCTGTCTGCTGCGTAGGCTGTCCTTGGAAAGCCTTGGCCGCCAAAGGGCCTCTGGCTAATCCTTCCGTCATCTGTTCTGCTAAAGGGGCAGCCCCAGTGTTCAAGCTCAAAGAGCCTCTGCGGGCCTTCTTTGCACATCTTTAATATGGCATCCTGATCACCGAGATAGTCGCTCCCCTTAATTGTATCGCAGGCATGTTTTTCCCAGTTGTCATCTTTCGCATTCTCAGTATTTCCGAGTGCAGCATTTACACCGCCCTGTGCAGCAATGGAGTGCGACCTTAGTGGATAGACCTTTGAGATGATGGCAGTATTTATCTTATTGCTTACAAGCTCATAGGCTGCCCTCAGCCCGGCAAGGCCGCTGCCGATGATTACTGCATCAAACTTATACATTAAAATATCCTTTCAAAATAGACTGACAGGCTGTAGATGCCTACAAAGGCTGTTAAAAAGATAACAATAAAAAAGAGCTCCTTTTGAAATCTTGTTAAAGGAAATATATCAAGGAGCATCAGTCTTATCCCATTTAATAGATGGAGTGCGGCGGTTATTATTATGAAAAGTTCAAATAGATGCGCCAAAGGATTGTCCATTGCAATTGCAAGTCTGTCATAAGCGTCCTTGCCAAATATCAGGGCTGTGCTGTGCATCATAATATGCAGAAGGAGATAGATTGTAATGGCTATCCCGCTTATCCTGTGCAGACCGAAGGCTGTTTGGCCGGTATGTCTGTTTATGATGAAGTCTCTGAGATAGTTCATCTGATAAAACTCCAGAGGATTAAGATGCCGTATATTGATAATGTAATGCCTAATATCAGGAATGATAAGGAGAGCGCCTTTGTAGTCTTTTTATCAGGATTGAAATCAAGGCTTATGGAGTATATGCCATTTAAGCCATGATACACACAGCACAACAGAAGCAGTAAATCAAATATAAGCCACCCTGTGTGTGAAAGCCTTTCTGAGACAAGGGAGAAGCTTATCTTTTTATCTGCAAAAGGAATGGCTATAATATGAATTGGCAAAAGGACTGCTATAATTATAGCTGTTATTCTTTGCCCAAGCCATGACAGCAGATGTGATTTGGTGTTATTCATTACTATATTAATAATTAATCTTTGGATAATTGTCAAGAAGAAGAATTTAAAGGTATGTAAAAAAGAAGATTGCAAAATATGTATACATTTATTTCTCTGATTAACTGCAATGCTATTTCAACTTATTGAAAAACAAGAACATTAATTTGGCACAGGACTTGCAATCATTAAGAATATTGTTTTCAACCTAATAAATTTTTAAAAAATAGATAAGGAAATATTATGACACAGAATTTTTTTGTAGCAATAGATTTTGACGGGACGATTACTAATAAGGATATCACTGATGCAGTAATACAGAAGTTTGCAAAGCCTGGTTGGGAAGAAGCAGAAGAACTATGGGTGCAGGGGGTTATAGGTTCAAAAAAATGTCTTGAACTTCAGATGGGCCTGATTGAAACACCTCTAAGCCAATTGGTGGATTTTGTCGATGGTTTTTCCATAGACAGGGCATTTTTAAATTTTGCAGGTTTTTTACGAGAATACCGCATACCTCATGGAATTATAAGCGACGGGTTCCATGTGTTTGCTAAAAGGATACTCCAAAACTATGGATTAGAAGATATACCAATCTATGCAAATGGTTTAAAAGAAGAAAATGGAATATTAAAAACCTTATTCCCTTATTCAAAAACTGATTGTCCTTCTGGTGTATGTAAATGTATGGTGGCAAATAATATAAGTAAAGGGAATCCCGTTATACTTATCGGAGATGGAAGGAGTGATTTCTGCATAGCTGAGAAAGCGGTTTTTGTTTTTTCTAAGAATAAGCTTACAAATTACTGTAAAACAAATGGGGTTTTTCATGCCCCATTTAAAGATTTTAATGATGTAGAAAGTTATCTTAGGGTCTTGGTCAGCCATATGGCAGCAGATCCAAAAGGGTTGCTATCCAATATAGAATTACCATTAAGGGGGTTAAAATATGAAGATTCAAGAACTTGAAGAATTAGGTGAAAAGGAGTTATTGGCGCTGGAATCAAGGTATTGCTCATTTGGCGATACCGTGCATTATCTTGAGCCGCCTAAGATTTTCGATAGATGTGAAGGTTCATGGCTCTTTGATCTTGACGGCAGGCCGTATCTGGATATGCAGATGTGGTATTCGGCTGTTAATTTTGGCTATAGAAACCAGGACATTGAATCTGCGCACAACAGGCAGATGTCAAAACTGCCTCAACTTGCGTGCCAGTATCTGCACAAAGAAAAAATCCAGCTTGCCTCTGTAATCGCACAGGCCATTGAAAAAAGATTTGGAACAAAAGGAAGAATACAATTTAATGTAGGCGGCTCACAGGCGATCGAAGACAGTTTGAAATTAGTGCGCAATTATACAAAAGGCAAGGCATTGATGTTTGCATTTATGGGTGGATATCATGGGCGAACACTCGCTGCCTCTGAGATTACCAGCAGTTACAGATATAGGAGAAGATACGGTCATTTTGGCAACCGTGCTGAATTTATTCCTTACCCGTACTGCTATAGATGTTTTTATGGTAAAAACCGCAGCAATTGTGATTATTATTGCATTGAACAATTTGAAAAGCTTTTTGAGACTGAATATCACGGTGTTTTAGATATAAAAACAAACGAATCTGAATATGCAGCGTTTTATATAGAGGCTGTTCAGGGCACAGGCGGTTATATAATCCCTCCTTCAGAGTATTTCGAAAGGCTCAATGAGGTGCTTAAGAGATACGGCATCTTGATTGTTGATGATGAAATACAAATGGGATTTTACCGAACTGGAAAGTTTTTTGGGATTGAGCACTTTAATGTCAAACCTGACCTGATAGTTTTTGGCAAGTCGTTGACAAATGGCATCAATCCAATATCAGGCGTCTGGGCAAGAGAGGACATGATTAATCCTGCTATATTTCCACCCGGTTCAACGCACTCCACTTTTTCAAGCAACCCGCTTGGCACTGCCGCTGGATTGGCGACCATGGAATATATTCAAAAGAATGATATTGAGACTATG
This sequence comes from Nitrospirota bacterium, assembly GCA_016195585.1. Classification (GTDB taxonomy): domain Bacteria; phylum Nitrospirota; class CAKKRA01; order 9FT-COMBO-42-15; family 9FT-COMBO-42-15; genus JACPZJ01. The sequence goes on from JACPZJ010000206.1 coordinate 4,827, forward strand.
GTGGTTGAAAAAGGGGCATATCTTTTGACCCGATTGAAGGAGATGCAGAAAAGATACGCAGTAATAGGCGATGTTGATGGTTTAGGCCTTGCGATAAGAATAGAGATAACAAAGCCAGACGGTTTTACACCGGATAAACAACTTACAGACAGGATATTTGAAGAGGGAATGAAAGGCAAAATTAAGTTTAACGGAGAGGATTACGGGCTTGTGCTTGATGTTGGCGGGTATTATAAAAATGTTTTTACTCTTGCACCTGCCCTTACAATCAAGACGGAAGAAATTGACCTCTTTATCGGGCTTTTTGAGGCATTGCTGAAAAAGTGTTGGGTATAAATTTGAAGGTTTTTAATCTTGATACGGATGGAAGTGTGAAAAGGCAGGAACTGGATAAGTATTTTAGCATTAACACAGTTGAGCTTAAAGACATAAGAAATAATCTGCAGTTCTATGCAGATAAAAGAAGCATTCAAGAATGTGTTAAAAGAATAAATGCCTATGATGGGGGATCTCATAATTTATATTTTCTTGGTTCAGGTGATTTTCATCACCTGACATTATTAACATTGGAGAAGGTTGCTTCGCCATTTATTTTAATTATATTTGACAAGCATACTGATTGCTCCTTTTTATATCCCAAGTACCATTGCGGCAACTGGATGTATCATGCTGCAAAACTCCAACTGTGTGAAAAAGTAATACATATTGGATCGACAGAAGGTCATGGGGTGCTCAGTAGATTAATGGGCATTTCCACACTTGCAAAAAATGGCAGGATAGCTATATTAAAATCTCCTGGCGACTGGGATAATGGCGTCATGAGTATGGCTATATTAGGCGACATGCTTAGTTATATCATAGATAACTTTAAAGTTGCAGGGGTAGATATAACAGGTGAAATGGGCGGTAAATTTTATTACAGATACAAACCTGTAAAAAATATATTTTCTTTTTTTGAACACCCTTCAGTGACAGATGAAAGTCAATTGTTTGATATTGATATCAAACAAAGGGCAATTAATCTTGAAATACTCGAAATATTTGGAGTAAAACATGTGGCTAATTAAATGGATACCTGTTTTTATGCTGGCGGCTGTATTAGAAAGCGTTGGACAGATATCATTTAAAAAAGGCGCATTGCTTCATGGTAATGTAAAGGGAATAAAATATTATTTGATGCTCTTAAAAGACAAATGGGTTATCACCGGAATAGTTACATATACTATAGAAATGATTATATGGATATTTCTTCTCTCATATATCCCATTATCAATAGCGTTTCCATTATCCGGTCTGCAGCAGCTGATAATAATATTATTTTCAGTTTTTGTTCTTAAGGAAAAAATTAATAATGTAGAATGGCTTGGTGCGGGTTTTATAGCGCTTGGCATATCAATTATAGTAAAATCCGGTTAAGAATATAAGATGTTGCTTTGATTTAAGCAAAATTTGAATAAGAGAGGTAACTATGCAAACACTGGAGAAAATCAAAAAAATATTAATTGAAAATTTCATAATTGATGAAGATGCCCTTAAACCAGAGGCGTCGCTTGAAAGCCTTGGCATGGATTCACTTGATAAGATTGATTTACTATTTGAGATTGAAGAGGAATTTAAGATTAAGATTGAACCAAATGACATAAAAGGTAATACCCTCCGAGAGATGGTTGACAGTATTGATATTGTGATCTCACGGCAGCATAATGAAGAAAATATTTGTATAGAGAATATAGAAAAATGAGAAGGGTTGTAATTACTGGAATGGGGGTTATTTCCCCTATAGGCAATAATCAAATGGATTTTTTCAATAATTTGATGGCGGGCAACTCTGGTATAAGGAAAATTTCTTCAAATCTTTTGAACCAACTATCAGTAAAAATAGCTGCAGAAGTCGACTTTGAACCTTCTACGTTTTTTCAAAAAAAACAATTAGGCTTTTTAGACAGAACTAGCCAATTTGCTTTGGCTGCTGCCTCGCAGGCATGGAAAGACTCGGGGATTTCGCTTAGCGATAGCGAAAAGTTACGCTCCGGCGTTGCTATAGGAGCATCTATGGGGGGAGCCTGTACGATCGAGGAAACATATGCGCAGCTTTATCAAAAAAATATCGGGAGGCTTAAACCTTTTACAGTTCTTATGGCCATGAGCAATGCTTCCGCTTCACATATTTCTATAGAATACGGTCTGAAAGGGCCGTGTCTTTCATTTACTGTAGCCTGTTCGTCTTCATCTGTTGCAATAGGAGAAGCCTACCGTATGATCAAAGATGGCTATACTGATGTAATGGTAGCCGGAGGCGCTGAGGCGCTCCTTACATACGGTGTTATGAAGGCATGGGAGTCGCTCGGAATATTAGCTGTTGAAGATAAAGATAATCCTTCAGCGTCATGCAAGCCTTTTTCCAAAAATAGAACTGGTTTTGTCCTTGGCGAAGGGGCTGCTATTTTTGTTATGGAAGAGCTTAATAGAGCGATAAAACGTAATGCCCGCATTTATGGAGAGATGGCAGGATATTCTTCAACTGCCGATACCTATCATATAACCAAGCCTTCTCTTGAAGGACAGGCGCACACAATTTCTTCAGCCCTTGAAAGCGCTTCAATGATTCCCGATGATATAGATTACATCAATGCGCACGGAACAGCCACTGAACTTAATGACATAGTTGAAACAAAGGCAATAAAAAAGGTGTTCGGCGATAAGGCATATAGTATTCCAGTAAGTTCAACCAAGTCCATGCACGGACACATGATGGGCGCAACAGGCGCTGTAGAACTTCTGGCTTCTGTGCTTGCAATTAAAAATCAGTCAATTCCGCCTACTGCAAATCTTTTATTAAAGGACCCTGAATGCGATCTTGATTATGTGCCAATAAAAGGTAGAACCGGCGTAAAGGTTCGTGCCGTTATGTCAAATTCTTTCGCATTCGGCGGCACTAATGCGATACTTATAGTGAGAAATTATGAGTGATTATAAAATTTATCTAAACGGCGGGGAAAATGCCGCCCTTTTGATTCACGGTCTTACAGGAAGCCCTTTTGAAATGAAGCATCTGGCAAGGAAGCTGAACAAGGCTGGATTTACAGTACACGCGCCTTGCCTTGCCGGACATGGAAAAACAGTAAAAGATCTTTCTAAGACTTGCTGGCAGGATTGGTATGGAACCGTAGCCAGTGCATTCATTGATTTAAAGAAAAATTATAACTTCGTTTCTGTTTCAGGCCTATGCATGGGTGCGCTTCTTGCCCTTCAGCTTGCTGCAGACTATGAAGACGAGGTTGCTGCTATTTCATTAATGTCAACAACACTTTTTTATGACGGCTGGAGCCTGCCATGGTATAAATTCCTCCTGCCAGTGGCGTATTACCCTCCAATCAAATACTTTTACTCGTATAAGGAGAGCTACCCTTACGGAATTAAAAACGAACGTCTGCGAGAATTTTATTTAAATGGGATGAAACAAGATTCAATAGCCTACGATACGATCCCGTCGGAGAGCATACATGAATTACATAAATTGAGTAAAACTATACAGAAAATTATTCCGAATATCAAAACCCCGACGATTATTTTGCACTCTTTAGAGGACGACCTCGCAAGCAGCAGAAATGCAGATTATGTCGAAAAATACATCGGTTCAAAAAATGTACGTAAGGTGTTTATTAATGATTCTTATCATATGATCACCATTGACAATCAGAAAGATAATGTTGTTGATGAAACAATTAATTTTTTTAAAGATTGCATAAAAGAAAAAAAACTTAGGTAAAATAATGCCCAATGAGACATTAATAATGCCGCTTTTTGAAGGTGTAGACTGGATAGATTTGTATAACAGAAATCCTGATCCTCTCTTTGTGCCGGAAAAACTGGGGATAAACGGCCATGAACTACCGTTGTTTCATGGGAGAATCTCTTTATCTTTCTGGCTTAAAACCCCGGTCCCGCTCCCGTCAATTGCAGTTACATTCTGGGGCAGCCCGATTACGGACTTATTTCCCCTGAGAAATGAGATATTAAATGACAATGATGAAGCAGAGCTTGTTGAGACAGTGATTCAAAAAGCGGTTGAGAGAAAATCCTGGGCTGTTGTTGTAAAGGATTTGCCAACAGGAGACCCTCTTGAAAAGAGGTTATTGGAGAGCGGTTTTATACCTGTTGAGCATGATCCTATATGGTATATGCCTGTCCATAATGATTTACAGACTTGTCTCAACGGCCTCTCTAAAGGCAGAAGAAGAGGCATTGAGGGACGATGGAAGAAATTTAATAAGCTTGTAAGCGTTAGAACTGCAGTCATGAATGATGCGGAATTTATTAAAAGCAGTTATGACACGGTATGGCAGAGGTCTGATATGAGGCTGGAAAAACTTACAAAGGTTTTTTTTGCTGAAGCGCTTGCGCACCCCTCATGCAAGGTTTTTATCTTTGAAAGGGATGGTATGCCTTTCGGTTTTATAATGCTGTGGCAAAATGGCAGCATCTGGTTTGATAAATATATGGGGACAGACAGCTCCATTTACAGGGAGGTTTCTTTTTATTCTATGAGCATATTATATTTGTTGAAGATTGCGCCTTCGTATGGTGTAAATCTATATGTAGCTGGCCAGGGCTGCGGAAAAGATAAAGAAGGACTTGGTTTTAAACCTATATATGTTAGATTATGGATAAAGCCTCTTTTTCTAACGCATATTTTGTCGCCGATGTTAAAGCGTTTCATTAAGGTGCACAGCAACAGGGTGTTTGCTGACAATTGAAAACTATGGCAATCTTACTTTGGATAATTTTAGTGATATCAGATACAGGTGGACAGCTCTTATTGAAGATTGGCGCTGTTGAGGCTGCATCATCAGGGTGGATACCTAACCTTATGATATTATCAGGTTATGGGTTTTATATAATCTCATTTTTTGTATGGATGCAGATTTTAAAAAATGTTAGACTATTTATAGCTCTTGGAGCATCTTCGGTGGTTTATATAACTGTTGCATTTAGTTCACATTTTTTTATGGAAGAAGTAATTACTTTTCAAATTATTTTAGGCACTGTATTTATTGCACTCGGTGTGTTTTTGCTCGGTTTAGGGAGAAGTGCTGATGATTTACAATAATGTCTGATAATAAAAACATATACCAGTGGCTGCTGAGATATATCGGCTATCTTATTTTTTCTCTCAGCTTTGGTATTATAGTTACGCTTATAGTAAGCGGCATGGAAAATATTGTCCAGGAGAAAAAAATAAAGGAAGAGACTAAGAAGGAAATAAGAAATGTCGCTAATTCTTATAAGCATTCAGTCAAAGATGCAAACTCTGATAAGATCGCAGCATTTTTAAAGAATTATATAAACTTTGTTATGGAAGACAAACTTGTAGCAGTTGATACTGCTGATGGCGGTAGACTGAACGATAGCAATCTAAAATTCTTATTTACATTCGCTGATGAACAAGAAAAGATTGATATCTACATGAAAAAGATTTACTTGAAAAAAACAGCCTATGCAATAGATCCCCCTGACCTTGTTGAAGGCTTTATTGTAACGCTTGTGGTCTTGACTTCAATTATCCTTTATTCAGAAAGAAAACGTCAAACATTAGCAATACGGAAAAGATATGAAACAGAAACAGCGGAACTTACAAGATCACTCCAGAAACATGAAGCGCTTGCTTTGCTGGGCCGAATGACCACTACTCTTGCCCATGAACTCAAAACACCTATTGCTACAATATCAAACCTTATTCATACGCTCCCTTCCCGTATTACCGATGAGAAATTCACAAAACGGTTTATAGCTATTACAAAAGAAGAGCTTTACCGCACCCAGCAGCTTATTGATAACCTTCTAATTTACGGAAAGGAAATACCTGATACTAATGATGAATGGATAAATTTTGATTTCTTTGTTGGCGAGCTGGCAAATATAATCGGCATAAAGATATTATCTTGCCCTAAAATCAATATTTATGGAGACAAATTCTATTTACGGCTGCTTTTCGAAAATATTATGAGAAATAGTCTTCAGGCAGGCTCTGTTGAAGCCTTAATAAAAATAAATATTCCTGCATCAAAAGATGAAGAGCTGACAGAGGTTCTCTTTGAAGATAATGGTATTGGGTTTCCAAAGGATGCCGACCTTTCTGAACTTATTAACCCCTTTGTTACAAGCAGGTCAAGGGGCGCGGGTCTTGGCCTTTTTCTTGCCCAGAAAATAGTACTGGCTCACGAGGGTATATTAACCCTTTATCGTTTAACGAATGGCGCCGGGATTAGACTATCGTTTCCTTCGAGAAGGATAAGGTTCTATGTATAATCTTGATGATAAACCATTTTTAATTATTGTAGATGACGAGCCTAACTTTAGCGAATCGCTTCAGCTTGCTCTTGACGATACTTTTATAATCTCAAAGGTAAATTCTATTGCCGGTGCAAGATCATTTCTCAATGAGAAATTGCCTGATGTTATACTTTTAGATATAAGATTGCCTGATGGAAATGGCATAGATTTTTTGCGTGAATTAAAAAAGATTTCATCAATGCCTGTAGTTATTATTATGACGGCCTTTGCTGCTATAGATAATGCAGTAGCGGCTTTAAAGGAAGGAGCTGTGGACTATTTTACAAAGCCAATAGATATAGAAAAGCTTAAGAGAGAGCTAAAGGTTTGTTTAGAAAACAGATTCCTGCAGAAAAAAATAGCAGCCTTAGATAAAGAAATAAAAAAATGCACTCCTCCATTTGTTACTTCTGGCGTTGGGAAGATGAGGGAAATAATAGATAAAGTTCCAATGGTAGCTCCGCTCAATATACCGATTTTGTTGATAGGTGAAACCGGAACAGGAAAAGAAAAGCTGGCAAAATGGATACATACCCTTTCTGGGGTAAAGGGTGAAATGATATCCATCAACTGTTCAGCATTACCAAAGGATATTTTTGAAAGTGAGTTTTTTGGCCATACAAAAGGGGCATTTACAAGCGCAGTTTCACACAAGGAAGGGCTGATAGAGCAGGCTGAAGACGGCACCCTTTTCCTTGACGAAATTGGAGAACTGCCAGAAGCTGTTCAGGCTAAATTTTTAAGGGTGCTTGAAGAAGGACTATACTATAAAGTAGGCGAAACAAAAGAGCGAAAGGTCAATTTCAGGTTAATATCTGCAACTAACAAGTCTCTTGCTGATCCAGCGAATAATTTCCGTCCAGACCTTTTTTTCAGGATTAATGGCATTAATTTTGAACTTCCAACATTAAAGGAGCGTAGAGAAGATATTCCACTGCTTGTGTCTACATTCATTGAAGAGGCTAATAAGGCCTATAACAAAAATGTAAAGCAAGTTTCAGCAAAGGTTATGAAACATTTTATGGAGTATAGCTGGCCTGGGAACATAAGAGAGCTTAAATGGTCTATACACAGGGCTGTGGCAATTACCCCAAAAGAGCTTATTGATATGGATGAAATTTATTCTATTTCTGAAGCCTTTAAAGATTCTAAGAAACAAGCTGCAAATATTGACCCCTCCCTTAGTTTTCAGGAGGCGATAGAAATGGTTGAAAGAAGTTATATAGAGAACGCCCTTTTGACTGCCAATAATAACAAGACAGAAGCAGCTAAAATTCTTGGTATCTCAGTTAGGACGCTGCATTACAAAATAAAGCAATACAGATTGCTCCAATCTCAAACAGGAAAGTTTTAATTTGTGTTTTTTAGACAATGCAGAATAAACTGGTAAATACTAATATTTTTTAAAAGGAGGTTAGAAGCCATGTTTGAAGGTTTATTTCAACCAATGCATATGCTTATAATATTAATCATTGCATTAATAATATTTGGTCCTGCTAAACTTCCGCAATTAGGCAGTGATCTTGGCAAAAGCATAAGGGAATTTAAAAAAGCGTTGAAGGAGGGCGAATCAAAAGAGGATAAGCCCTCATCAGAAGATGAAAAAACAAAATTAGAACACAAAGATTAGAAGTTCTGGCTAAAAAATATTGTTTTTTTCATAAAATAATGATAAACTTTTGGCAGTTAGTGTTTTAT
>JACPZJ010000211.1 GCA_016195585.1 Nitrospirota bacterium
AGATTGTTGAGGCGGCAAAGTAGATTGATATGGATATGATTGCACAGGCAGCAAAGGAGATTGAAAAAGAGGCGGATGAGGCAAAGAAGATACTCCGGAAGGATGCAGAAATAATAGCATCTGAGATAGCAGTTAAAATACTTAAGTAATAAAAGCAAAATGAAAAAGGCGATAATTACACTCATCATCTTGTCAATGCCGCACATTGCATATGCAGTAGGCGCTGGCAAAGAGGCAGAACCAGCAACCCCCTCAGACTGGTTCTTTAGAATAATAAATTTTCTATTATTAGTTGGCATTCTCATATATTTTGTGGGCGGTATATTGAAAAATTCTCTTGCAGCGCGCAAGGATGAGGTGGAGAGGCTGTTAAAAGAGGCAGAGGAGACAGCGCAGGAGGCAAAAAAACGGCTGGCTGAGATTGAGGCGAGGGTGCACAGAAGAGAGGAAGAGGCAATGGCCATAATTGAGGAGGCAAAAAAGAGGGGTGAGAGCGAAAAGGCGCTTTTGATTGAAGAGGGCAATAAAGTAAGGGAGAGGCTTGAAAGACACGCAAAGGTTAGGATAGACCAGGAGCTTAAAAAGGCAAAGGATGCCCTGCATATAGAGGCAGTAACCCTTACTATGGAGTTTGCAGAAAAGAAGATAAAGAAGGACTTTACAAATAAGGATCAGGAGAATCTAATAGAGGAATATCTGATCAGAATCGGGGAGAAGAAGGTTTGATAAGCAATATTATTGCAAGGCGCTATGCAAAGGCCCTGTTTTCTATAACAGAGAAGAGCGGGGAGGGGGAGGCAGTAAAAAAAGAGCTGCATGTCCTCTCGCACACCATTGAGGCAAACAGGGATCTGAGGAATTTAATCTTCAACCCCATCTTTGGAAGGGAAGAAAAGGAAAGGGTTATCATAGGCATCCTTAATAAAATAAAGGGCAGGGAGACCACTAAAAATTTTGTGAGGCTTCTTTTAAAAAAGGACCGGATAAGATTTTTAAAAGAGATCGCAGAGAACCTAACGCAGCTTCTTGATGAAAAGGAAAACAGGAAAAAGGCAGTTGTAATTACCTCGTCAAAACTCCCGGAGAAAAGCCTTTCCAAGATAAAAGATAAATTAAGCGCTATTACAAGAAAGGATATTGAGATTGAAGAAAGGGTAGACGGTTCTATTATCGGCGGCATAGTGATTCAGATAGGAAGCCTTGTTTATAATGGCAGCATCAAAACACAGCTTGATAATATCAAAGAGAGACTAATGAAGGAGTAAAAATATGCAGATTAAGGCAGAAGAGATTAGTGAGATAATAAAAGGCCAGCTTGCCGGATTTGAAAAAGGGATTGAGGTTAAAGAGATCGGCACTGTGCTGATAGTCGGCGACGGCATAGCAAAGGTATACGGCCTTGAGAATGCCATGGCCGGCGAGCTCTTGGAATTTCCCGGCGGGATATACGGCATGACGCTTAACCTTGAAGAGGATAATGTGGGCGTTGTTCTCCTCGGGGATGATAAGGATATCAAAGAGGGCGATATTGTGAAGAGGACAGGCAGGATTGTGGAGGCGCCTGTCGGCGATGCCCTGATAGGCCGCGTGGTGAATGCCATAGGCCAGCCCATTGACGGAAAGGGGCCGATTGACGCCAAAGAATCAAGAAGGGTTGAGATAATCGCGCCCGGTATAGTAGACAGGCAGTCTGTGTGCGAGCCGCTTCAGACAGGGATAAAGGCTATAGATTCAATGATACCCATCGGCCGCGGCCAGAGGGAGCTGATTATTGGCGACAGGCAGACAGGAAAGACTGCGATTGCTATTGATACCATCATAAACCAGAAGGGCGAGGATGTTATCTGTATATATGTTGCAATAGGCCAGAAACGTTCAACTGTCGCCAATGTTGTAAAGGGCCTTGAGGAATACGGCGCAATGGAGTATACCATTGTGGTTTCTGCAACTGCAAGCGAGCCGGCAGCGCTTCAGTTTATTGCGCCATATACAGGCTGTACAATGGGCGAGTATTTCAGGGATAATAAAAAACATGCGCTGGTTATATACGACGACCTCTCCAAGCAGGCGGTTGCCTACAGGCAGCTTTCCCTGCTCTTAAGAAGACCGCCGGGCCGCGAGGCATATCCCGGCGATGTGTTCTATCTCCACTCAAGGCTGCTTGAGCGCGCTGCAAAACTCAGCAATGAGAACGGCGGCGGCTCATTAACAGCGCTCCCTATCATAGAGACACAGGCAGGCGATGTCTCTGCGTATATTCCTACAAATGTTATTTCCATTACAGACGGCCAGATATATCTCGGCACAGACCTCTTTTATTCAGGAATCAGGCCTGCTGTTAATGTAGGACTCTCTGTATCCCGTGTTGGAGGCGCCGCGCAGATAAAGGCAATGAAACAGGTGTCAGGCACGCTCCGACTTGACCTTGCACAGTACAGGGAGATGGCTGCCTTTGCCCAGTTTGGAAGCGAGCTTGACAAGACAACGAGGGCGCAGCTTGCGAGGGGCGAGAGGATGGTGGAGCTTTTAAAGCAGGATCAGTACCAGCCGTATCCTGTTGTGCACCAGATTATTATTATCTTTGCCGGGACAAATGGTTATGTGGATGACATACCCGCATCCTCTGTAAGGAGATTTGAAAAGGAATTGATTAAATTCGTTGATGCCAAATATGAAAATATAAAGAAAGAGATTAAAGAGAAAAAGATACTTGACGATGACCTCAAGACAAGATTGAGGGCAATGATAGAGGAGTTTAAAAACACCTTTCAACCATAGCAAGTAAAGTGTCATTGCGAGCCGCCAAATGCGGCGAAGCAATCTCAAAAACGAGATTCCTCGCTTCGCTCGGAATGACAAAATAGTAAAAATATGCCGAGCCTACAGCACACAAGAAGACGAATTGGAAGCATAAAGAATACACAGCAGATTACTAAGGCAATGAAGATGGTTGCCGCTGCAAAGCTCAAGCGCGCGCAGGAGCGGATACTTGAGGCAAGGCCCTATGCCCAGAAGATGCTCTCTGTGCTTGAGAGCCTTTCAATGAGGATTGAGCGCGGCAGGCATCCCCTTCTTGCAAAGAGGGGCGATAAAAAGATAGAGGTTATGATTGTTACTTCAGACAGGGGGCTCTGCGGCGCTTTTAATGCAAATATCATCAGAAGGTCAATGGAATTTTTAAAACAGAAAAAGGAAGATGGCTGCGAGATTACACTGAATACGGTGGGCAGAAAGGGCAGGGATTTTTTCAGGCGCATGGATTTTGAGATGAGAAAGACATGGGGCAGACATCTTTGACAGACTCTCGTATGAAAACGCATCGGAGATGGGAAAGGATATTGTGGAGTCCTATGAAAAGGGGCTCTTTGATGAGCTTTATGTAGTATACAATGAATTCAAGTCGGCGATACAACAGAGGGTTATAACAGAAAAGCTTTTGCCAATAGAGCCAACAAAGCCTGTAGAAATTGAGATCGCTGTGGACTATATATATGAGCCATCCGCAGAGATGATATTGCAGAGCCTCCTCCCAAAGCATATAGAGGTGCAGACCTTCCGCATCCTCCTTGAGTCAAATGCAAGCGAATACGGCGCAAGGATGACTGCAATGGATGCTGCGACAAAGAATGCAAAGGAGCTGATAAAAAAACTTACGCTTATTTATAACAGGACAAGGCAGGAGATGATCACAAAAGAGCTGATGGATATTGTAAACGGCGCAGAAGCATTAAAATAGGGGTCAAGGAATCAAGGATTCAAGTGGCGGAGTATAAAATTTTAATTAAACGCGGTTTTGGCAAGGAGATGAAAGATGGCAGATGGAAGGTTAATTCAGGTTATCGGGCCTGTTGTTGATGTGGAATTTCCTGTAGGAAAGCTCCCATCACTTTTAAATGCGCTTAAGATAGAAGAGGCTGAGGATAAGTCGTCAGGCAGGCCTGCAATAAATCTTACCCTGGAGGTTGCCCTGCATTTGGGTGAAAACAGGGTGAGGGCAATAGCCATGTCATCAACAGACGGCCTTGTAAGGGGTATGGCTGTAAAGGACACAGGGGAGCCAATATCAATGCCTGTAGGAAGAGAGACGCTCGGCAGGCTGATTAATGTTGTTGGGGAGCCTATAGACAATAAAGGCCCGGTAAATACAAAGAAGCGGTACCCCATTCACAGGCCTGCGCCTCCCTTTGTTGAGCAGGAGCCGTCTACGCAGATATTTGAGACAGGCATCAAGGTTATTGACCTTCTTGAGCCATATGCAAAGGGCGGCAAGACAGGGTTGTTTGGCGGTGCAGGCGTGGGAAAGACAGTTATTATCATGGAGCTTATACATAATATTGCCACAGAGCACGGCGGCTTTTCTGTGTTTGCAGGCGTTGGCGAAAGGACAAGGGAAGGAAATGACCTCTGGAGGGAGATGACAGAATCCGGTGTTATAAGCAAGACAGCGCTTGTCTATGGCCAGATGAATGAGCCTCCCGGCGCAAGGCTCCGCGTCGGTCTTTCAGGCCTTACTGTTGCAGAATATTTCAGGGATGAAGAGGGTCAGGATGTCCTTCTCTTTATAGATAATATGTTCAGGTTTACACAGGCAGGCTCTGAGGTCTCTGCACTTTTAGGCAGGATGCCTTCTGCTGTTGGTTATCAGCCAAACCTGAGCACAGAGATGGGCACCCTGCAGGAGAGGATTACAACAACAAAAAAGGGTTCAATCACCTCTATTCAGGCAGTATATGTCCCTGCTGATGATTTGACAGATCCAGCGCCGGCAACAACCTTTGCCCATCTTGATGCCACAACGGTTCTGTCAAGGTCGCTCACTGAGCTCGGCATATACCCTGCTGTTGACCCGCTTGATTCCACATCAAGGATAATGGATCCGAGGATCATCGGCGAAGAGCATTATAAAGTAGCGAGGTCTGTTCAGGTAATTTTGCAGAGATACAAGGACCTGCAGGATATTATTGCCATCCTCGGCATGGATGAACTCTCTGAAGAGGACAAACAAATAGTGACAAGGGCAAGGAAGATACAGAGATTTCTATCACAGCCATTCCATGTTGCAGAGACATTTACAGGCACGCCGGGGAAATATGTAAAACTAAGCGATACCATAAGAAGCTTTAAGGAGCTTGTTGAAGGGAAGTATGATAACCTTCCAGAGCAGGCATTCTATATGGTCGGCACCATTGAAGAGGTAATAGAGAAGGCCGAGAAGCTGGGATATAAGAAATAAACATGAAAGAAGAAAAGATATTATTAGAGATTGTTGCGCCCAACAGACTGCTGCTCCGCGAAGATGTTGAAGAAGTGGTCTGCCCGGGCACAGAAGGCGAGCTCGGCATCCTGCCGGGACACACGCACCTTTTGACCGCCCTTACAATCGGCGAGCTGCGGTATAAAAAGAACAATGTCTTCTGCTCCCTTGCCATAAGCTGGGGCTATGCAGAGATAACAGGGGATAGGGTGATAATCCTTGCAGAGATCGCTGAAAAGGCGGAGGAGATAGACCTGACCCGCGCTGAGGAGGAAAAGGCGAGGGCAGAGGAGATACTTGCAAAAGGGCCTGAGGAGATGGAATTTGAAAAGGCAAAGGAAAGCTTAGATAAGGCCATGAACCGTTTGCGGATCGCTGGCAGGAAGGGGCCGTAAAAAACCTACTTCATCTTCTTCCTCTTCTTCTCCATTTCAATGTCTGTCTTCATCAGATTTTTGATGTCCTTTTTGAGTTTTTCGTTTTCTGCCTTCTGGCCGGCAACCTCATTTTTTAATGAGAGTATTTCTTCAATCTGGGATACCCAGTTTTTGGCATCCTTTATCCAGTAGCTTTTCGGATATTTTACTAAAAGGATTTTAAATTGTGCTAACGCCTTTCCATAGTCCTTATCCTTGTTTGCATGATAAATAAGCGTATAGGCAAGAAAATACTGGGCATCATCGGCGAGCTCGTCATCAGGATATTGTTCTACAAAATTTAGAAAGCCTGCGGCAGCCTCAGCATATCTTCCTTCATTAAAGAGCGCATGGCTATGCAGATACTGCTCATTTTTGTGTTCTGCTGATCTCAGATAGGCGCCGCATCCCGCAATCACGATAACCAGAAATATGCCGGAAATATATATGCTAAATGCCCTTTTCACGACAATGATATCCTCCTCTGGTCAACAACATAGATGCTCTTTGGTATGGTTTTGGCATAGTGCTTTAGCTCTGCCGCTATCTCTGCAACCTGCAGTGCGCTTGATAGATGCCTCTTTTCATTTGTAACCACCGCAATGGAAATGGTCATAATGGGAAAATTCTGCTTTATATCTTCGCGGTTCACAGATACAATATATCCCCTTTCAAGGTCGTCTTTATTGTAAAATTTTATGATGGATTTATCAAATCTGCTGATTATTTCATTGCAGAGGAGGCTTACCTTCTTTGGCTCTGTGATCATCACATAGTCATCGCCGCCGATATGGCCGACAAAATCCTTTTTGTCCCCAAACTCTCCTGCTACCGCTTTAATAATATCCGCAGTCTCCTTTATTACCTCGCTTCCCTTGGCATAGCCGTAGGTGTCGCTAAAGGGCTTGAAATTATCAAGGTCAAGGTAACAGAAGGCAAATTTCTCTCCGCTCATAATCCTTGATAAGAGCTCCTTTTCTATTGCAAGATTTCCGGGGAGCCTTGTCAGCGGGCTTGCATCAAGATTCACCTCCTCCAGCGTCTTTAACCGCTGGGACATCCTTTTAAAGGATTCAGCAAGGTCGCCCACCTCATCCCTTGCATTAATCTTTGGCACATGGTCAAACTTTCCGGCGCCGATAAATTCTGTTGCCCTCTTTAATTCCTCTATAGATGCAGAGATATTCAGTGTAATAAAGGTTGTAAATATGACGCCCACGATAAGGCTGAGGAGGCTTAGGATGATAGTGATAGAAAATGCGCGCTCGCCCACCTTATTTACAAGCTGGAGCTTCGTCTCCTGTGAGACCCTTGCCTCATCAGCAAGGCCCTGCAATAGCCTAAAAAGCTCATCAACCCGAGGCTTCAGCTTTTCCTCAGATATTCTGGCTGCCATGCCGTCCCTTTTCTTTTCAATATGCGCGGCCTCTTCTCTAAACATCTCTTCATATTCACCATGCAGTTTTATTATATTAGGCATGGGGGCGCTTTCCTTCCCGTAAATAGATTGCAGCCGCAAAATACCCCTTTTAAATTCCTCGCCCCTTTCTGTAAATATCTTTTTAATAGCAGGGTCTTTAAGGATAAGGTACCTCTTTTCATAGAAGTCCTGCGCAAGGAGGCTGTCCTCCATGCGCTTTACTGTCTCAATAACAGTAAAGTCCTTTGTTACTATGCTGCTGCTTAAGCCGCTAAGCCTGCCGAGGCTTGAGATTGCATAAGCCGCCACTATGATTGTAAATATACCTGTGGCAATATAACCCAGAACGATCTTTTTGCCTATTGTAAGCCTTGCAACGGACATTTTATCACTCTCCCATATCTTAATTGTAAATGAAAAACGCCATTTGTCAAATAAGGAGCAGGCAGAATGTGTAATCCCTTGCCAAAACTGTAATTTTTATGGTATGTTATATAAATAATATTGAGGGAAATATTCATGCCTGACAGCTTTTGGCTTGATATTTTTTTAATCCTGATTCTTATCCTGCTAAATGGTTTCTTTTCCGCGGCAGAGTTCGCAATAATCAGCACCAGAAGGAGCCGCATCAAACAGCTTGCTGAAGAGGGAAATAAAGGCGCGCTTCGGGTTCATAAGCTGCGGAATGAGCCCGAACGTTTTCTTGCCACCATTCAGGTAGGAATAACAGTTGTCGGCGCCCTTGCAGGCGCAGTCGGCGGCGCCGCCGCAATTGAGATAATAAAACCACTGCTGCAGCAGGCGCCGTACCAATTTATCAGCAGGGCAAGCGAGCCGATTGCCATAGGCATTGTGGTCGTAATAATATCCTACCTTACCCTGATATTAGGGGAGCTTGTTCCAAAATCACTCGGCCTGCGATATTCAGAGAGGATAGCATTCTTTACAGCAGGCGCCATAGACCTGCTTTCAAGGGCATCGTCCTATCTTATTAAATTCCTCACATTCACAACAAATATTGTTATGCGCCCCTTTGGCAGGGAGAAGGTTCTTGAGCCTTTTGTGTCAGAGGAAGAGGTGAAGCTTATCATCCGCGAGGGAAGGGAGCGCGGCGTGTTTGACCAGACAGAGCAGGAGCTTATACACAGCATCTTTGAGTTTACGGACACATCTGTAAAAGAGGTTATGGTGCCAAGGCCAAAGATTATTTCTATTCCTATCAGTATATCTGCAAAGGAGATATTTTATGTTGTATCTGAAAACAGGTTCTCCCGCTATCCTGTGTACAGGAAAAACCTTGACGATATTGTGGGGATATTAAATGTAAAGGACCTCCTTGAGGCGCTGAAAGATGAAGAGGAGATAAGGGTAAGCGATATCTTAAGGCCTATATATTTTGTCCCTGAGACAAAGAAGGTGAGCCAGCTTTTAAAGGAGCTGCAGAAGAGAAAGATGCAGATGGCTATTGTTTTGGATGAATACGGCAATGTTGAGGGGCTGATAACTATGGAGGACCTGTTGGAGGAGATTGTCGGCGAGATAGAGGATGAATACGGGGCGCAGGAGAGGCCTGTGGAGAAACTGGAGAACGGATCCCTTGTGATTGACGCCTCCCTCTCCATAAGGGACTTAAGGGATCAGCACAGCCTTCCATTTCCTGAATCCGAAAACTATGAGACCCTTGCAGGGTTCATGCTTCACCAGCTTCAGAAGATACCAAAGGGAGGGGAGATAATACAGCACGGTGATTATAAATTTACCATTGTTGACATGGCAGAGAGAAGGATAGCAAAGGTAAAGGTGGAGAGGGCGAAGAGATGATTACTGTAAGCGTACAATCAGATGAGCGCAGCCTGACCCGGATACTTGACAAGCTTTGGTTTGAAAAGGGCTATGACTTCAGGGGCTATAAGATATCAAGCATAAAGAGACGCGTTGCAAGGCGGATGGGGTTAAATAATATTGAATCGTATGAGAGGTATATGAACTTCCTTGACTCATCGCCGGCAGAGTATCATAGGCTGCTTTATGACCTTACCATAAAAGTTACGGGCTTTTTCAGGGACGCCTATCCCTTTTACATATTAAGGGACAGGGTTCTGCCTGACATCATTTCTTCACCCCCCTTTAATTCCCCCCTTACTAAGGGGGGACAAAGAGGGGTTATCCCCCTTAGTCCACGAAGCGCAAATCTTGTTCCCCCTCCCTTGATGGGAGGGGGCGAGGGGGAGGGTGAAAAAAAAGAGGGTAAAAGAAAGTATTTTCAGGGAAAGGACATGGCTAATGAAATCAGGATATGGTGTCCGGGGTGCGCAACAGGCGAGGAGCCTTATTCCATCGGCATGCTCCTTTTAGAGACGCTGAAAGAAGATGCAGGCAGGTTAAATATAAAGATATTCGGAACAGATATATGCAAGGATACGTTGGAGAAGGCAAGGCTGGGCGTTTATCATTACTCGTTTATTGAGGTGATGGAAAAAGGCTACAGGGATAATTATTTTATCCCCCATGATAATAATTACAGGATAAAATATTGTGTCAGGCAGATGGTGCGATACGGCATCCACAACCTTGTAAATCATCCGCCCATATCGCACCTTGATCTTCTCCTCTGCAGAAATGTCCTTATATACTTTGACAGGGGCCTTCAGGAGAAGGCCTTCAGGGACTTTTATTATGCCCTGCGGCCAAAGGGGTATCTTGTACTCGGGAAGTCAGAGGTTATTATCAATGAATTCAGGGATGCCTTCATAGAGATAGACAGGAAGGCAAGGGTCTATCAGAAGATATAGGCAGAAAAAAAAAAAAAAAGGTATAAAAAAATGAAAACAATATTCAGGTCGCTTACAAGAAAGCTGATTTTAATGGGCATCGTAATGGTTATAGCAATTGGCATCTTTATTGCCGCCACCTATATACTCACACAGGACATAAAGGGAGATGCCACAAGGATAAACCATGCGGGCAGGTTAAGATACCGCTCCTTTGAGATGGCATGGCTGGCCTCAACGATAATTGAGGCAAAGGACATTGAATCAAGGGCGCCCTTTCTTGCAGAGCTCAATCTGGACATGGAGAGATTTGACAAGACAATCACAGATCTAAGAGACGGCAGCAGGGATCTTGATATCGGCCCAATGGAATACGAAGATGCATTAACATCGCTGAAGGCCATATCTGATGAGTGGCATACAACCCTGAGGCCAATGCTATCAGACATGATAAAACTTCCGAGGGAAAAGGCAAGGGCAGCTCAGGAGATATACAATAAAAGGATTGAGGGTTATGTTTATGAAAAGGTGGACAGGCTTGTAAGCGTGCTGGAGAACGCCTCCAAGAAAAAATTAAGGGATTTTAATCTCTTCAGGCTCTATTCATTCGGCTTCTTTTCCATTGCAACTGTCTTTGTTATATTCTATGCAAGAAGGAATATTATTCAACCCGTGCGGCGGCTGAGGGATGCAATAAGGGAGGTTGAAAAGGGAAATTTTGATATTCAGGCCCCTGTGGCAATAGCGCGGGACAGCGGGGATGAGGTCATACTGCTTACCCATACCTTTAATGATATGGTTAGGGCGCTGAAGGTACAGATTGAAGAGACAGGTATGCTCATTAAAGGTCTGGATGATAAAAACAAGGAGCTTCTGGAGGCAAATAAGGCGCTCCAGTCATCAAAGGAGCAGATTGAGGTGGCATACGAAGAGGCGCAGACACAGAGCGAGGAGCTGGAATCTGCAAATGAGGAATTGCGTATATTAAATGAAGACCTTGACAGGAAGACAAAGGAGCTGCTTGATGTAAACAAGCGCCTTAAAATAGAGGAAGAGACAGCGGGCAGGATAAAGAATGAGCTTCAGTCCATCTTTGACGGCATACAGGATTCAATTGTATTATTTGATTTAGATTATAATATTGTAAAGGCAAATAAGGCATTTATGGAAGGCCTTCATCTCCAGCCAAAGGATCTTGCAGAAAAGAAATGTTTTAATTTATTAAGAAATAGGGATAGCGCCTGTGATGTATGTGTTGTAAAGGACACATATAATACAGCAA
>JACPZJ010000215.1 GCA_016195585.1 Nitrospirota bacterium
ATCCACTGCCACAGCCACTATTAGTGTAACAAGGACTGGAAGCAGTGTTGGCGCTGTAGCAGTAAATTATGCCACAAGCAACGGCACTGCAACATCAGGCAGCGACTACACTTCAGCAAGCGGCGCACTCAATTGGGCAGATGGAGATGTTGCAACTAAGACATTTACAGTATCAATTATTAATGATATTTTAGTTGAAGGTGACGAGACAATAAACCTTACTTTATCAAGCCCAACGAATGGGGCAATACTCGGTTCACAGAGCACTGCCACCTTGACCATTTTAGATGATGATGGGCCAAGCACATTGCGGTTTGAGAATTCATCATACAGCGTAAGCGAAGGCGCTGGAACGGCAACTATTAGTGTTCTCCGCACTGGCAGCAGCGCTGGCGCAGTATCAGTAAACTATGCTACAAGCAACGGCACTGCCACAGCAGGCAGCGACTATACAGCAGCAAGCGGCACCCTTAACTGGGCGAGCGGCGATACAGCAGCAAAGACAATTACAATAACTATTATTAATGATACTGTTGTTGAAAGCAATGAGACTGTGAACATTACGCTTTCAAATCAAACGACTGGGGCGCTGCTTGGCGGCACTAACCCTGTTGCGCTTACTATAACTGATAATGACAGCATTGTTATTCCTAGTAGTGGTAGTGGAATATCCACTGCTTCAGCTACTGATGGCGGCGCAGCTGGCGGCGGATGCGGGTTTGTGAAGGATGATGATAATGGCAAAGGGCCAAGGGCTAAAGGCGAAGGGCTGTCATTGATGATAATGCTGATTATTACATTGGCAAGCGTAGCTATAGCAAGAAGGTTATCCTATAAATTTGGCTTTGAGGTATAAGCTGTGTAAGCCTCCTGCCTGCTAAGAAAGCAAGGCAGGAGGCTTAAAGTTCCTACCCACTTTTTTACACCTTTCTTTTTTCCCTTGAAATCTTTTTAATCATAAGCCAAAATACAGTCTGTCTGTTTTACCAAATCCTATATATTGGGGTTGAATAATATTGAGCAGTGTACTATTTTTTATTGGCTATGACAAATATAAGGTGAATGAGTCGCCGGCTATTCTTTTCCTTGTCCAGATACTTCTTGATAAAGGCCATGATGTGGATTTTGTTACATCAAGGGATGCGCTTATTGATAAGGCAGGGACAGGAAGATACGACAGCCTTTGCATCTCAATGCACAGCGTCAGTGAGATTCGGGAGACACTGAAGACTGCTATACAGATAAAAAAGATTGATCCGCATATAGTTACAATCCTTGGAGGGCAGGGCTCTGCTGGCCTCTCCAGTGAGCTTATCCATGCGCAGGGCATTGACTGTATAGTGGATGGTGAGGGCGAGATAATACTTCCCATACTGCTTGATTATTTAATCAGGGCGCCTGAGTCAGTTAATCTTTCACAGTCTTTTAATGATAAAGCAGAATTAAGGGTTTCAGATAAAGAGGCCAAGGAGTGCGGAGGGGATGGAATAGATTTGTTATTTAAAGACAGGCTTTTTTATTTAAGCCCTATTAATAAGGATATAGTTTCAGCCCTATCCGAGATGACCTTTGAGAGAAGGATAGGGTACAATGGCGAGGAGATTATAATAAATGTTCCTTTATCAGGGGTTATAATAAAGACCACTAACGGGGAAATCATTAGCTTAAATACAGATGAAAATGGCTTTTTTAAGAAGAATGATGATGATTATTGGAAGGTAACTGGAAATAGATTGCCACTTTCACCCATAAAACTGGCTGAATATGGCCATATATATCCCACCCAAGAGGAATTAATTGGGCTTTTAAAGGCATATCCATGGGAAATTGTGCTTGAAAGGGGATGGGATTCCATTGGTATATACAGCCAGAAGGGCTACAACTGGGGTATATGCACATTTTGCGGCATAAAGATACCTGCTAACAGGAGATATGAAACCTCATTTATTGCAAGGGTTCTGAAAGAGGCGGTAGAAAGCGGCATTAAAGGGGCTACTTTTTATGATGACCTGTTCATTCAGGAAAAAAAATGGGTAGAAGAGCTCTGTAATGAGTTAATAGCTGCAGGAATTAATACAAAACTATCCCTATCAGCAACGATTAAGGTTGAAGCTGGAAGGGATAAGCAGATGGTAGGACTGCTTAAGGATGCCGGCTTTACGAGGCTGCAGATAGGGGTTGAGAGTTTTCTGCCTGAGAAGATAAGGTATTTTAATAAGAGTGCGCGGGGATATGAAGATGTCTATTGCAGGGCTGCAAAGGATGTTATCTTAAATTGTCTTGAATTAGGTATTGTCCCTGAGATTTCCATAATACTCACAAGGCCGGATTCAGACAGGGCGATGGTTGAGATTACAGAGGAATTGACGGAGGTTATAAATGTTTTATTCAGGGCTTATCAGGACTTTAAGGTATTGCCTGTGATAAGTTTTAATGACCTGCTTATGGCATATCCAAATGCACCGCTATTATCACAGAAGGAATACGAAAGGCAGTGTGCGCCATTGACGGCTGTTGAGATTATAGAGGGGGATAAGGTTTTTCTTGGATTAAAAAAGATGGGGTTTCCTCAGGCATATAAGCTTAATAATTCCAATTTAGCGCTTTTTATAACTGAGCTTGCAAATCTTACAGGTTTAAGGGAGGAGCTTCCTACTCTTGTTTACAGGTCACTTGAGCATATTGATGATATACTCACTGCCTTCGGCAAATGTGTGGAGAGGCTGAACAATAATGAAAAGGATGCAGTTAATAACAAGAACGAGATAGAAGACAGGCTGGCAATGATAAAAAAGAGGCTGGATCTGGACGTGAAGTCCTTTCTTGACAAGGTGAAGGAGGAGATTGGCGCCATACGACAGATGGAAGGGACAGAGCGGCAGTTGTTTTATCTGAATAAGAAGAGGGAGGAGGTTATAAGGTATTCAAATAATATCAGGCCGGATCTCAGGCACATGAAGACCTTTAAAAAGCTTATTGAGTGGCTTAATAACATAACAAATAACAAATAATAAATAAAGCTTATCCTTATATTAGTAATATATATTTGACATTTAATTGGCTAAGTTTTATTATTGTGTGTTTCAAGGGTTCAATAGGGCCAGAATAGATTATCTTTACAATTATAAGGAGAATGGATATATGAGGATAGTACTGCTCGGCGCGCCCGGCGCTGGAAAGGGCACTCAGGCAAAGAAGCTTATAGAAAAGTATAGCATCCCGCAGATCTCAACAGGCGATATCTTAAGAAAGGCTGTTGCAGACGGGACGCCGCTTGGAAAAGAGGCGAAGTCTTATATGGACAAAGGCGAGCTTGTCCCTGATAAGGTTGTTATCGGTCTTATACAGGAAAGGCTTAAACAGAATGATACTAAAAAGGGCTTTATACTTGACGGTTTTCCAAGAAATACAGCACAGGCAGAGACACTGGATAAGATGCTTCATGGGTTGAATATGCCCCTTGATTCTGCCTTAAGCATAGATGTTCCAAAGGATGATCTGATGAAGAGGCTTACAGGCAGGAGAACTTGCAAAAAATGCCAGCAGATGTATAATGTTTATTTTTCACCGTCAAAGAAAAATGGCGTGTGCGATAAATGTGACGGCGAGCTCTTTCAGAGGGATGATGATAAAGAGGAGACAATAAAGAAAAGGCTTGATGTATACGAGGCGCAAACCGCTCCGCTCATAGGCTATTATAAAAATAAGGGGATACTTAAGTCTATCAGCGGGACAGGAAGTATAGAAGATATATTCAGCAAGGTCTGTGCAGCGATAGCGAAATAGGTCATATAGGTCTTATAAGACCTATATGAAAATTTGAGGAGGGGACGATGGAGTTTATAGGTCATGGCGGAAAAGAGATTGTAGAAAGGATTATGCCAAAGGCTGCTGCAACCAAGAGATTGCAGGAGATGAGGGAGACAAAGGTAAAGGAGCTGCCTGTCCGGCTTCAAATAGCAACAGAGGTTATTGATATTGCCTACGGCTTTTTCACACCCCTTGAAGGGTTTATGACAAAGGCAGATGTTGAATCTGTCTGCAAGAATATGACCCTCGCTGACGGTAAGACCGTATGGAGCATACCAATTGTATTTGATATTTCAGATGAAGAATTAAAAGAAAAGGGTATAAAGCAGTATGACGAGGTTATACTTACCTATCAGGGTAATCCGCTTGCTGTCTTTGATGTAACAGATATATTTACATTTGACAAAAAAGAGATAGCAATGATGGTCTATGGCACAACAGAGGACAAGCATCCTGGTGTAAAGAGGACCTATAATTATAAGGATAAGTTCCTTGGCGGGAAGATTACACTCCTTAATCCACCAAAGATTAATCCGCCTTATACAGAATTCTGGCTTACTCCAAAGCTGATGAGGGAGAGATTTAAGGAAAAGGGCTGGGAGATGGTCATAGCCCATCAGACCCGTAATGTGCCGCATACAGGCCATGAATGGCTTATGAAGGGCGCATGGCTCGGCGCATACGATTCGCTCCCAGTTGAGAAGTCACTCGGCGGCGTGCTTGCGAATCCAATAATCGGCGAGAAGAGGACAGGCGATTATATTGATGAGGCAATTATACTCTGCCATGATGCATTAAGAAATGCAGGATATTTCCGGCAGGATTCACACTTGACCTCATGCACGCTCTGGGATATGCGTTATGCAGGCCCGAGGGAGGCAATCTTCCATGCTATACTTAGGACAAACTTAGGTTGCACACACCACATGTTCGGCCGCGACCATGCAGGTGTTGGAACCTATTATGACCCTTATGATGCCCACAGGATATTTAACAAGATTCCCAAAGATTCAATCAAAATAAAACCCATATTCAATCTTGACTGGTGGTACTGTCCTGTGTGCGCAGAGGTTACATACTCAGGTCTCTGCGGACATAAAGATAAAAAGCAATCCTTCAGCGGTACATTAATAAGGAGCATAATTCAGGATGGTGTGAAGCCCCCGAGGCTTATATTCAGGCCTGAGGTCTTTGATATTATCATGGAGTGCGCAGAAAAATATGGCAATGGGTCGCCATTTGTTACAGAGGAATATTTAAAAAAGAGAAACCCTGTATTTACAATTGAAGCATTAAAATAAATCTCAAAGTAGGGGCGAACGGCCGTTCGCCCCTACAGTAATCATTAAAGTCAGGAGGCGAAAAAATGGCAGATACATATCCAATAAATATATGGATTAATGAAGAGAGGCTTGATAAGCTTCAAAAGGCAGGCCTTGCAGATATGGCAAAGGAGATGCTGGCAGGACTGAAGGTGCTGCCTGTTCCAAACACAGACAAACAGAAGGATGATGTGTTAAAGTTATTTCCAATGGCAAAGTTTGACAGCGCTACAACAAAGAGCATTGAGCTGCTTCCAAAGGCTGTGAAGGACCAGATATTTGACCTCGTTGTAAAGAAAAAGAAGCTTGATGTTATGGATGAGTTTATAAAGGCGCAAAAGAAATAGGGTGAGAGGAGGTGGGGAAGACTACGAACTTATAACTCATAATTTTTAACTTTTAACTTATTTTAAGGAGGTGTTTATTATGCCAAGTTTTGTAATTACTGAGAAGTGCG